>JAQCBG010000006.1 GCA_027621485.1 Pseudomonadota bacterium | reverse complement strand
ATTGCACCATTTATTAATATAATTTTTACTTTATCTTTCTTAGCCTGCTCTATTCCCCACCTAACTTGCTCCTCATCATCCCCATCTATAAAAAGCATCCTATAACTAAGTGGCATTGTTTCAAGTGGGTTAACCTTTCTCCCAGCCTCTATAAATACTCTTCCATCCTGATCCTTGATATCATTTGCAACTGTATAAGTAGGATCATAATAATATTCTCTTGGCTCTGCCGTAGTGACTATCCCTTTTACCTTATATGGACGATTTACATAGTTCCTTACCTTTTCTTTCATCTCATTTTGCTTCAGCTCTAACTCACCACTAGCTTTAAGCAAATTCAACTTTTGCTTAATATACTCAAGTAAACTCTGCTCTTTAATCTCATATACCTCTCCCATAATTCCAAAATCTTTAGCCTCAGCTTCAGAATATTGGATAAACAGTGCCAATAATATTACTATCCTTAACATAACCAATATTCCTATATCGTGAATCAAAACTATCTTCTTTTTTGCTATAAACAAAGTAATGCCCCTCAGGTATAATGCCTTCAGGACCCCTTTCTAATTTATTCCCCTTTTTACCCACTTTCTTTGCTTTCCCAATATGCTTATAGCCTACGTATACATCATACCCTACATAACTTACCACATCTCCAGGCATACCTATCACATATTTACAAAAATCACCTTCATACACTCCATTGCCAGGAGCCACAAACGCTATTAGCTTACCTTTTTTCACCTCTTGATTCCCTTTATCTAGGATGAATAATTTATATGGTAATGAATCCGATAAATTTATCCTAATTGAATATTTAATTGAAAATGCCCAGGCCAATATTAATGGCCCAAATACATATAAAAAAGCTCTTATCTTGTTTCTTAATATCCACTCTATCATTTATTCCCCTCAATTTGACTCTCTTTATCTTCTTCTGTGATTTCTTCATCAACACTCTCATTAATTCCAGTATTATCTATCACTTCATCACTTTCTATTGCTTTATCATCTTCAGTTTTAAATCCATCTTTAACGTAATGTTTTAAATATTCGTATATGTCATCTGCTATTTCTTTTAAATGACCCCATTTACTATTTTGATATCTTGCTATTTTAAGCTTACTTATCTCTTTTGTGAATTCTTCTGTAACATCAGTTGCATTATCTTGATTATCTGATAATTCTCCTATATCACTTGGAATATTTAATTTTTTATAAATTATATATCCAGTTTCTAATTCCTGATTATTCATAGCTATTATTGCATCAATATATGCACTATAATAAGACCTCAGAAACTTTTCACTGTCATATTTCCCATTGCTCTTTTCTTTGACCAAACTGTCTATAACCTTATCCTTGTCTATTACTACTTTAATATTACCTATTTTTTCAACTTCTCCTTTTAACCAAGAACCCCTGTGCAATAATTTAATATTTGGCATGCTATATTTCTTAAAATAACTTACTTCCTTTATCGAACGCCCAATTCCTTTATAATCTTCCCATGGCTCAATCATTTTCTTATTGTAGATAACATAACTTAAAATTGCTGATATACATGCTCCAGATATAAAAGCAAATATTATCCTTCTAATTATTTTATTCATTACTTTGCACCTTTTTTAGTTGTATTTTGGCTATTGCCTGCATTTATGTTTTTATCTTTAAATATGGCATTTCTTATGTCATCACTGATATCTTCTACCCCAGTAATTACAGCTTTCTTGTCCAATATCACAAATCCTTGACTTTTATATCTAACCACCACTTCATCAATTTTTTTCAATGCTTCAGTAGTCTCATGCGCTAATTGCTGTTCTGTAAGTCCCCGACGAACCATATTAACCGTCAGCTCCTTAATTATTTTACTTAAATCTATTGTTATTATCTCTTCTGACTTACCATTTACCCTGCGAGTTAAATCATGTATCTTGTAACTTTGATAACCCACCATCACTATTAATGTGATTACTATGGTTGTTATTATTTTATCTCTCATAACCTATGCTACCTCACCTTTGGTTTTTGAATTTCTATTTATTTTTATCCTGTCAATCACTTCCTCCGTTATATCTCCTTTATAATCTATTTTCCCACCCATATAATTTACATATCCTTCTCTCGGCAATATCTCCTTATAAAACAATACTACCATTTTCTTTTCTTCTGAAATCTGCTTTATACTGTTTAATACCTCTTCACTTAATTCGCATTTATTATTAATATCGCATAGTGCCTTTTGACTAAAATATCCTATAGCTTGTAATTTTATCCTCTCTGCTTCTCTCATATGTCCATATGCCGTTATTCCCGTTATCATCATTAATACCACCATACCCCAATACATATACGGTTTGTTTTTTGCTTCCTTTATGCAGCTTTTTTCAAATCCTGCTAATTTCTTTTTAAAAATCATAATTCCTCATGCTCCACATTATTAAGTGCACATATCTGATTGATTTCATCATTGGTATAATAATCAGAACTAACATCTTTACATTTTTCTTCGCTAGCATGATTATCACAATATGTTTTTTCTTGTATTTTTTTTGATACCTCTACCATCTTTGATATCGCCTTTCTTTTTATCTGACTAAAAAAATCTATTTTACAATCACTTACTACCTTTCCATAAAACTCTATATCCTTACCACTATATCCAGTAATCCCATTTAGTGATACCACCATATTATCTACTTCGTCATCCTTTAAACTTATATACTTTCTATTAATTGCTTCCAGTACTCTTCCTATAGTCATATGAATACTATCTACTCCATCTTTCCCACCTATTGCTGCTGTAAGCTTTTGGTAATTTTTAGCCACTCCATAGCTGCTAATTGTTGCAGAATTAATACCAAGAATTTCTATATTTTCTTTGAATACTTGAAAATCACATATGCCAAATACCTTAAGTTTATCCACTATATCTTTTCTTAATATGCTAACTCCACTATATCCCATATTCTTCACACTAGCTTTAATACCAGCCAATCCTTCTTGATCTAAATTTTCAGTGTCAACTCCTAAGCATTTTAATAAATCTTTATATATCTCAGCTGTCTCTCTACCAAGGCCCCCCATTCTAATTTCTAAAGATTCTGATACCTTTTTCATATTATCTAATTCTTTATCTGATATTTTATATGGATTGATACCAAGTATCTTAAGTACATCTAAATACCTATCAAACTCATCAATATGCAAATCCTTAAACCTATAAGTGAATTTACTAAAAATATTATTAATTTTTTCTAAATCTTCCTTTTCATTTGCTTCTTTCCGAAATTTCTCACTAACTTTCTTAATTTTTTCCAAAGCTGATGATGAAGCTAATTTTTCTATATTTTCATACCCAAGTACCTTATATTTGCTTTCTATCCTTGTAATTTCCTCTGTTATTTGCTTCCTTTTATCCATAAACATAGATTTAGCAGCCTCTGTTATTGCTCCAGTCCATGATGTCGATACCAACTCTATCTTTAATTCATCCTTTAACATTTTTACTATATTTACTACATCACCATAATTACTTGTCCCTATATCCATATTTAATTCTTTTATTACATGCTTCAGTATTTCTATTTTGCTTTCATCTAATTCTCTTAAATCTTGGATGTTGACTAGCTTTATTAACCCCTCTAATTTCTCAATCTCTTTTCCCCCTAAAGTCGCTACTTTATTTGCAAAAGCTTTGATGATTTTTTTTGTCTTATCACTGTCTCCACCTAGCCTTTCTAATAATAGCTTTGCATTTGCTATATTGCTACTTGTAATACTATTTACATCAAGACCAGCAACTCTTATTAAATTTATAGCCTTACTGATTTCCTGCTCAGAACTTTTTACTAAATCAATCTTAGCTTCAGCTAAAGCATAAAAAATATTACTTGCTCTAAGTTGATCTATATCTGCTATCTTTCCCCCTAGCTCTTTAAAAAAATATTTAATTTTATTTATACTGTCCCTATCTATATCCTTTATGCCTTTTTTAGCAAAAACTTGGATTACTTTATCAAACTCCTGTAGTCCACCTCTACTTAACCCACAAATTCCAGAGCCACTTATTTCTTTAACATTCTTTTGAATATTTTCTATATCCTGAGTGTTTCCAAATAACCCCTCTTTCTCCTTAATATCTAAGTATTTTAAGCTATTCATTAAAATGCTAATATCTGTCTCTTCACATTCTCTAATCTCTAGTTTATCAATTACTTCTTTAATCTTCTCTATATCATCAATTGTTTCAACCTTATCAAATCTATAGTCATTATTTTCCATAAATCTTATTATAGCCTTAACCCCTTCAAAATTAGTTCTCTCAAACCCTAGTTTATTCATTACCGCTATCTTTTCTTTAATCTCTAACCGTAAGTCATCTCTAAGATTTATCCTTAATTTATCCATTAGATATTTTACTTTTAAACCAGAGTCCTCTTCCAATAATGAAGCTTCATTAAATTTTAATGCCTTAAGTACTAATTCTGCTTTTTCTAATTCTCCCTTACTATCATTTTTATTCTTACTAATCCCCAGTGATTTTACTATCTCTTTAAAACTTTCAAGTTGAGCCCTCGTTACAAAACTTAAATCTCTACTAAACTCATATATATTTCGTAATTTACTCCAATGAGTAAGCCCACCAGCCCCTTCTTCTATTGCCTGTAATTTATAAACTTCTTCCTTGCTCACTTTGCTTAAATCATCTTTAGCATAGAATTTTAAAAATTCTTCAATTAATGATAATCTCTCCTCATTAAATGTCTCAACTTTTACTTGAAATATTTCGCTAAAACTCTTTATAAAATTTACCCTTTCAAATAAATCTTCATCACTGATATTTTCTGCTAAATTTAGCTTATATTTTTCATAATATTTTGCCAAAGGCTCACTTACAGTTTTCCCTGCTAGACCCAGCTTCTTAATTACATATGCAAAACTTTCTTTTGATTGTTCTGAACTGTCTTCACTATAACCAAATGCTTTACTTATATATTCATTACTCATTTTCTCTCCATTTTATTGTTTTGTCTTTGTTATTTTTTCTGCAACCAAATTTATTGCATCTTCTAATGGAATACCATTTTCTACCGCTTCTTCTATCATTCTGTATTCACTCCCCTTTGATGTATAAAGTGCCAAGGAATACGGGTCTAACAACAATCTTCCTATACTCCAGCCATTTGGCCCATATATCATAACTTCCCCATATTCGTTATCTATTTTCTTCAATGACTTTATCATTGATTCCATAACACCATGCTCATCCATTACAACTTTCTCTGCTTTCTTCATATCTCTTACAGCCTCTGGTTTATGCGGCAATATACACAACCAATCCGTCTGTTCTATTGTCGCTTTCGAAGCCTCAGTTTTGTAATAATCATTTAAACTTTGTGTCCCTGATATTATATTACCCTCATATTTCCTTGCTCTTCTTGCAATCCCCTCTATAAATTCTCCACTTCCCTCACCTTTTAACATGCTCCAACATTCATCTATCACCAGTGATATATTAACCTTCCTTCCACCTCGATACATCTTTTCTGTCACCAAGAACATCAGAATCATAAGCACTATCGATAACAAATCCCTATGCCCTTTAATCGCTGATAATTCAAATGCTATTAATGAGTTCTCAAAACTTACCTCATTCTCTCCTTGAAAAAATTCGCTGTACGACCCCTCTGTATACTTAAATAACATTCTGCTTAAATCCTGCGCTCTCTTGTCATCTATTGCCGCTATCGCCTCCCTTACATCTCTTATAGTTCCCTTTGTTCCCTTTGTTTTAAATACCTTATCTACTGCTTCTTCTATATATGCATTCTCCATAGATGTCGGCTTCTCTTGACTTTTTGCCATCTGACCTATTACCATTCTAAGTAAATCAGACGCATCAGCTCTATATTCTTTATCATTTTCATATGCCTCTTGGTTTAATATTGAAAATGGATTTAAACATAATGGCTTCTCCCCACTAAACTTTACAAATTCTCCCCCCTGTAGCACACATGAATTATGGAATGAATACCCATCATCTATTATTATTACATTTCCACCTGCTCCCCTTATAGATGATACAAGCTCTTGCATAAATACCGATTTACCAGCTCCTGATTTTCCAAATACCGCAACATTATAGTTTCCTTCCTTATTTGCAAATGGATTCCAATACATTGGTTGTCCCCTTCTTCCAAATAACATTAAATATGGATGCTCCATTCCTTTCCACTCTCCATGCATAGGTGCTAAATTCGCACATGTCCAGGTTAGCATTGTCTTTAATCTCGAGAATTTCTTCAAATCTTTCTTTATCCCCTCACTATGCATAAATGGCAAACATGATAACCATGTCTGTAATTGTACATACCTCTCCTTCATTATCTTCCACCCCTTAGCTGAATATAAACTTTTTAATGCCTGTTCACATTCTCTCCTCTTTTCCTTTGGTGCATATAATATTATTTCATAATGGGCTTTTACTAATTTCTGTCCATCTCCTATCTTCTCAGTAACAAATTTCCAATCTTTAGCTTTATCAGCTATTCCACTTACAAATTTACCAAGACCCTGCTCCAACTGCTGCTGCGTTCTAACCGATTTAATCGTAGCTAAATTATTTGCCTTCTCTACATCGTCAAATGTAAAGGCAAACATTGTTAAAAATGGACATGGTATCCTTAAATAATCTTCAAGCGTCGATCCTATTAAATCTCCCGTCATCCATGCAGCCCACACTGTCGGAAATTTACTTACACTATATCCAACTATATCTACCTCTCCATCATCACTCTCCGCTCTTAAATAATCAGGCTCAACTTCAAGCACAGTGCCAGCTGTTGCAATATTATCTGCAAGCGTGTCATGCTTATTCCAATTGATATGCTCTCGCTCCTGCTTAAAACTTGGATTAACTATTTCATCCATAAAGTTTATAAAACTTTCCGCCTCCATATCCCATGAATCAACTCCTATTCCCTTAAGTGTCGTTTTTAACTGAACTCTTAGCGATTTCATCTCTTCTTTCCCCTTATTAGTTAACTCTCCTTCACATGATACCGCTATTATTACCCTATAATCCCTTATCACATATTGACTACCCCTTGCCAGCGGCTTTATATGCGCTTCTTTATAATATTCATGCCTCTTCTCAGCTAGCTTCTTATATATTCCGCCAGTCTTCACTCGCTCCTTCTTCCATCTATCTACATAATCACCCACTCTCGGACTTGCCCAATTTATTATCTGTAGTGTATGACCCTCTCCCACTCCATCTGTTATCATTGATGTTAAGATTTTCACTGTGTTTTCATCAGCTCCACATAATGGCGTAACTTCTATTATAAAACCATAACTCCCTTTGTTTATGTATAAATCATGTATCTCATCATATATCCTATACGGATATAACGATACTTTACCTTCAAAACTCGCCTCTTCTGATTTTAATGGCTCTTGATCTCCATCTATTGCTTGGAAATACTTCCTAAACTTTTGGTAATTTTCTCTAATGCCTTCAATCAGCATAAACTACCTCACTTGATTGATGATAATTTCCTTCCTTGTCCTTATATGGCGCAAATTTTATTACCTTGTAGTTATCTCCTTGCTTATTCCCTTTGCCATCACTTATATTCTGAACTGCATTATCAGCTTTCCCCTCTCTACTCTCTAATTTGTTTGTAGCCATTTTATCAGCCTCTTTTATTTTTATACATGGCCTACCCCTATCTGCTGGACAATCAAAATCTCCAACTACATTTCTTGCACTGCACCCACCTAAACATATCAATATTGATACGCTAAATATTATACTTCTAATTATTTTGTTGTTTCGATACTCTGCCATCTAAATATACTCCATTGTTAAATACTAATTCTACCTCTTGCCCTGCATTAACTGATACTACAGGCTGATATTGCTCTGCTCGCTTGATTAAGTAATCAGATACTTTATTTCCCGCAACCTCTGCACCCTTTCCAAAACCTTTGCCAAATATGTCTTTATATCCCATCTTATTGCCGACATTACTGCTACCACCCCCAGTATTAAATGATATTTCAGGGCTAGTATATCTCTGTGATATTCCACCACCTAAGCCACTAAATAATCCTGCTATAAAACTTTTGCTTACAAAATCTCCTTCTCTCGATACCACCACACCTCTAATCCCTGCCTTACCACGACTAGATGCATAACCCTCTACTTCATTCTCAAAAGCTTTCTCCTTCTCTCTACTGCAACTCATCTTTAACAACCTCACAAATACTCTCTCACTTGAGATATCTCCAATCGCTGCTCCTGTGACTATACATCCCTCTAAATCCACTTTTTGCGGCTCCCCTTTGTACAGCGCATTCACTGCTCTTGCTGTTATTCTAAATAATACTGGCCTTGGATCACCTTGACTCTCTACTCCAACTGATGCATCCACTCCAGATATCAACTCAGCTCCCACATAACTACCAGAAGGTAAATATACTTCCAACTCTTTGCTATGCTGCTTCTTATTAAACCCACCTTCTAAATCTATATTAATGCTTACTATTTTTTTCTCCTCTTTCATTGACTCTTCTTGCTTTATATTTTTTTCTTCATCTTCCTTAGCCTGATTAACTACTGTGCTTTCGTCTACTTCTTTCGGATTATCTTCACTTTGCTTTACCTTGGTTTCTAAACTCGCTTTTTCTTCTATTTTTTTAATCCTCTCCTCTATCCCTTCGTAATTACTTACTTTTTGCTTTAATTGCTCATTTTCTTTAGTTACCATCTCTACTTTTTTTATTAATTGCTCTATTTGCATCTGAGCCTTTTCTACCCACACATCCTCAGCCTTAACCTTTCTGATTGGCTGGCTTATATTTATTTGCTTCTTGGCACTATCTAACTTGTTTTTTTTATCTTCCTCTTCTGTAAAAAATATTATTCCTGTTGCTAGCAATACAATTGATCCTATAATTAGAACTCCCATCATTTTTTGCCTTACTTGAATAAATTTCGGCAACTTATCTTTTATTCCTTTAAAATTAACCCCCATAATTTACCCTCCTAACTATATACACATACCCTTGTTCATTATCCCTGATTACTCTATCCATACTTACAGCTACTACACCTTTACCAAAAAATTCCTCTTCTCTAATTTCTTTAGATAATTTTCTTTTTGCTTTTATTAGTGTTTTTTCACATATTAGATTTTCACCTTTGTAGGTTTTCTCTACTTCTATACTATATCCATCTTTTGCAGAGCTTGATTTACTACTTTTATTATTTTCTATTTCTACATACCCAATAAACTTCCTACCTGCTCTCATCTCTTTTATTAATGCCGCCGCTTCTTCTCGCTCATCCATCACCCCCACTTTTTCTTTACTTGCCTCTTTTATCATTGCATCTTCATTCTTTAAAAATATTTGCTCAGCCTGCATATCATGCACTTGTAACAATATTTTATACGTATATCCTTTCTCTGTTGTGATAAATATATTAGTTGCCTCTGCTACCTTTGGCTTTATATACAAATCTCCTATTTCCTTATCAGCCACCCACTCTATATCACCTTCGTTACCCCTAATATACTTAACTCTGTCATCTATCGCTTTTATCCTATTTAACTCAACTGATGATACCCAAACCTTAATCTCTCCATCATCTTGAACTTTTACTATTTGTTTACCATATGCCTGACTACCAAAACATAATACTATCACTATTACTAATTTTATTAATAACTTCATTTACTATTTACCATCTCTTTTGTTATTTCTCTAAATTCTGTAAGCATCAATCCCCCACCTCTATATTCAAATCCTATCCTATATTTACTAAAAATATTTTCTGTCTGCTTTACACCCACATATGTCGTTAAATATCCCCCTATATCTACCTCCAATTTCTTCTCATCTAATTCCATTGATATCGGTGTATATCTCAAACTGATTTGCCTTGTCTTCAAGTCACTTATCATCTGTTCTATATCATACTTAACTTTCCCATAACTATCAGGAGTAGTCATTTTTAATATCTTCTCTCTGCAAAAATCATAATTATATGGAGTTATATTTAATATTGTTGAAATTACATCTCTTGATACTAATTCTAAATATTCCCTTGATACACCTTTACTGCTTATTGTAAATTCACTTCCTGTATATCCAGGGACAACCACCGTTACTCTTTCTTGTCTTAACAATGTTATAGCCATTATAATTATTGATAATAACAACGCAGTTGTCGCATATAACAAAAAATCCCTCTGCTTCGTCACTCTTATCAATATTCCTGTTTGAGTTACCTGCTCCATTATAAAAACAACCTCTTATCTGAACTTGGCGTTCCCTTTAGTCCCGAAAACTTCTCTGGAAAAAACCAATATGTTCCATATATTGCTAAATTCATATGCCTACTACTCTTTAACTTTCTCCAGAATAAAAATAATACTATACCTACTATAATTGCTGTTAAATAATACCCAAAGATAAATCCAAATAACATCGGCGCAACAAGCGCAATACCCTCATCTATTGTCCAAAACAACCATCTCTCAGGCATGTCTAACTTTGAGGGTATCGTATAATGTTCTAAATTACGGTTCATTACTCTATTCTCTAAATTGTTGCAGAAAATAAACCATCTATGACAGTAGGTCCTAGCCCTGCAATAATCGCAACTCCCAGTGCTCCTCCAATTAACCCAGGGTTAAACTTTATCGCTCCACCAATTACTGCGAATATTAATGCAGTTACTGCTATGATTTTACCCATCGTGCCTTTTAACCAGTCTGTTAATTTAGTCAATATTGGCTGCATTGTCGCATCTTCTGTTCCTGCATATGAATATTCTGTCAATAGTAGCTGTATACATATTAGTATCCCCATAAATAGTAGGAAATTCTTGTTTTTTATTATTAAGCTTTTCATTTTTTCTCCTTTTTTATTAATTTATTATTATAATTTTTATTTGTTCCCTTTATTATGTTGCCATATAATTTTCACCCCCCTACTTTATCCCTTGTTATCTTCTGTTAATTCTTCTTCACCTATAGTGATTTCTCCATAATTGTCTAAATGCATATAATCAATTCCCTCTCCCTCGCTTAACATTCCTCTTAACCTTACTCTTTTGCCAATACTAAGTTCTTCCTTATGCTCCTTGCAGTATTTTGATAATTTCTCTCCACTGATCAAAATTTCGCAGTCTATCCCGTTATCTTCCCTTATATGCATCCATCCAAGGCTTGTTGATCGATCTTTTTGATCACATACTATATGTGGTATTTCTGTTATAATGCCACTTACTATGGCGGTTTCTTGGTGCTCTATCATATATTTTTGTGTTTGAATCCTCATGTTTATCTCCTAATTTATTTATAGCAATCCTGATATTGATTTAACTAGCCCTTCTGTTAACTTTGGCTCTGCTTCCTCAAATTTCAAATTGGTTTTCTTTGCTACACTCATTATTCTCGTTT
>JAQCBG010000005.1 GCA_027621485.1 Pseudomonadota bacterium | reverse complement strand
ATAAAAAATTAATATTAAATTAAATATGGAAATAAAAAGAGAAAAAGTAAGCGATCAAGAAGATAATGTAAGACTTGATTCGTGGCTTAGAAGAAATGCATCATATACTTTTGCCATGTCTGCAAAACTTGCAAGAAAAGGTCAAATTAGAGTAGATGGAAAGCGCATAAAAAGCTCTACTCGTATCTTTAGTGGTCAAGAAATTAAATTCTTGGAATTTGATATAAAGAAAGAGAAATATGTACCTCAAGCATTTATTGAGCAAATAACAGAGACTATTATAGAGATAAATGATGACTTTATAGCCTTTAATAAGCCATGTGGAATTGCCACTCAAGGAGGAACAAAGATCAATATCAGCCTTGATGATGCACTTAAGTATTTAAAATTTGACAGCGAAGATACACCCCGTCTTGTGCATAGAATAGATAAAGAAACTAGTGGCATTTTAATTGTTGCAAGAAATTTAAAAGCCGCAAAGCAAATATCTGAACTATTTAAAAAAAGAGAAATCAGTAAGTCTTATATAGCGCTCGCTCAACGCACACCAAAACTCAAAAGTGGCATAATAAATGCTACAATACAAAAAAAACATACAGAAGATGTTTTTTTAGATGCGAAAACGCGATATGAAGTATTAGATTATCTAAAGGAAAGCGCATCTCTGATACAATTTACTCCTGAAACAGGCAGAATGCATCAAATAAGAATACATGCTGCACATATTAATTGCCCAATTATAGGAGATTTAAAATACGGAAAAGAAGACGACATATGTAAATTTCTCAATATTGAAAATAGATTATATCTTCATGCGCATAAAATGATCTTTGAATTAAATGGCAAAACATTTGATATTAAGGCAGATCTTCCAAAGCACTTTAAAGATGCTCTTCATAAATTAGGCCTTGCTTGCAATGTGCGGCATATTATATGAAAAAAGATCATTATATGAAAGTAGTATATCCGGGCACTTTTGATCCAATGACAATTGGGCATACAGAAATTATAAATCGCGTCTCAAATATTTTTGATAATCTTGTTATTGCAATTGCAGAGCATACGAGAAAAAAAACTATATTTGATGTAGCGGAGAGGATGGAAATAGCGCGTAACGAAATTTACTCTCTTTCTTTAGAAAATAGAGTTAGTGTTGTGTCATTCTCTGGTCTTCTGGTAAATTTTATAAAGCAAAATAACATAAGCGTTGTAATAAGAGGAGTAAGAGCAGTATCAGATTTTGATTATGAATTTCAAATGGCATATTGCAATCGTAAGCTATACTCAGGTGCAGAAACAATATTTATACCCACTGGAGAAAAAGGGCATTTTATATCTTCGACTCTTGCAAAAGAAGTTGCAAGACATAATGGCGATCTCACCAATATAGTCTCTAAAGATGTAGCGCAAAAATTAAAACAGTATTTTTTCAAAAAATCTTATCAATCACAATGATTGCGGCCTTATAAATAAATAGAGAAATATAGCATCTATTTTTTTAAGAAGTAGCTTTACTGATGCAATATAATTCAATAGAGTCAGTTACAGTTTTGAATTACAGTTTTGAATTGTATTTTTTTATATGACTAAAAACAGCATGCTCTAACTGCTGCATTAAAAGCTCTCTATCAAATTTCAGCACGCCTTTATCAAACTCTATATGACAATCGCCCGGCTTTATACTAGGCATATCATTCCTAATAATCCACTGATCTTCTATAATATGAGATTCTAAGTATTCCTTTGTTAAAACTGCATCGTTTTCGTGCACCCATATAACAATATTTCGTTGATTTTTTATATGAGTAAGTTTTTTTTCAATAAAACCTTTTACAAAAGCAAAAGATTCATTTTCAAAACAAACTTCTGTGACTTTATAGCCAATTGCAATACTTAAATCAACAGCATCACTTAAAAGCTCATCAACTAACTTATTGTATTCAGCACTTAAGTGATCAATTTTGCTGCGCATTGATTCAAAGAGATTAATTAATCTCTCTTCTCTTTCTATTCGTTGCTTATCTATTTCTTGAATAGCAGAATTCCTACCCTCTTCAAATGCTTCACTTGTGATTTTATTAATATCAATCATTTCTGCAAAAGATTCATCATCTTCTTTTTTAACAATGTCATTTTGCCGCGTGACTACTTCTTCTACTACGCTTTCTTCTAAAATTTCTTTATCATCAAGATTCTCTTCTTCCATTTTTTCAGAATTCTGATTCTGCAACTCTGGTAATATATAGGGATTTATATTATCTGTTTTAGGCATCATCTTATTTATCAAAGAATATTATCTTCTTCATATCTTTTTATAATGCCAGCTCTTAGCATATTTTTTGCAATACTCACTATATAATTTTGAGCTTCTTCGACATCCCTTTGCCTTTGCTGACCAAGCATTTGAATTTCTTCTTCCAAAATTTTAAATGCGCGTCTGGACATATTCTCCATAAATAACTCTATAATCTCTTCAGTTGCGCTACTTAGAGCAAGAGCCATTTTTGATTTATCTATATCCCTAATAAGACGCTGCACTCCTGAACTATCTAATGTCGTTAAATCTTGGAATGTAAACATTAACTTACGCACTTTTGCAGCTATGTTTGCATCTTCTGCCTCAAGGAGCTTCATGAATTTTGTTTCGTTTGATTTGTCAAAATTATTAAAAAGCTCTGCTACAATATGAACATTTTCGCCTTGCGATCTTGATTTACCATGTACAAACTCCTTATTTAGAACCTCCTCTAAATTTGTCATAACATCTCTATCAACCTGCTGCATAAATAGCATTCTCTTAATAATCTCAAATGAAGCTTCTGGCTTAAATACAGATAATATTTTAGAGCAAGATGCAGAATCAACATGAGATAATATAATCGCTGCAGATTGAGGAGATTCGTCTTCTAAAAAAGCAGCAATAGTACGTACTGGCATTTTATTGATTTTCTCCCATATCTCTACTCCAGTTGGAGATCTAAGTTCATGTATCATGTCATTAGCTTTGTCATCACCAAGCACTTTACGCAAAAACTTCTCTGCAGTAGATATTGTACCAACAATTGGCGCAAAGTTCTCTTCCATCTGTTTTATAAAATCAAATAAAACATTTTTTATTGCGCCTTGTTCAATCTTGCCAAGACTAGACATTGCTCTTAAAATACTTTTAACTTCCGAATCTTCTAGTAGACTCATAACTTGAGCAGCAGCATCCTCATTCAGCATAAAAAACAAAATAGCAACTTTATCGACGCCTCTTAATTCAGCACTCATCTTTTTAAAATCATTTCAATGTTTAAAAGCAAAAATTTATCATATAATCACCTACAAAGAGGAGCTGAGTATTTTATTTTCCATAAATCCATCCTTTTATTATAGCAGCAGTATCCTCAGGATTTTGAGAAACAATATTGTTTAGTTGCTCTGCAATCTCTTTATCATTACTTTTCTCATCTCTCTCATCTTCTCCTTGCGCACTTTTTGTGTTTAACATGTCGCCATTATCTGTAACACCAATCTGTAAACTTTCTTCAGAATCAGATATTTGATCTGACGCTTTATTAGAAATCATTCGCATTACAATTGGCCTTACAACAAGCAGGAGTATTAAAATCACAATAATACCTATTATAATAATTTGCGCAAATCCTTTTGGATCATTTTTTATAAATGCAAATATACCTTCGTCTTCTAAGATAATGTTTTCTTGATTGAATGGAAGATTTACAACTTCCAATTTATCACCTCTTGCCTCATCAAAACCAACTGCAGATGCGACAAGCACTTTTACTTGAGCGATTTCCTCTGGAGTACGCTCTTTATAAGTCTGCACTCCATTCTCTTGAATATATTTACCATCTATCAGCACAGCAATAGAAAGACGTTCGATTCTTCCATATTCTTTAACTTTATTACTAACAGTCTTTGATACATCATAGTTAATTAATTCATCGGAGCGCTCTTTATTTCTCGTTGGATCGCTCCTGCCTACTTGTTGATTAGAATTTGGTATATTATTTGCGACGCTCACATTTTTTCTACTTGCAAAATCATTCTCCCTCTCTTCCGTTGATCTTTTAGATCTCACAACCTGCTTTTCAGGATCATAATCCTCTGAATTAATTACTTCTTTGTCAAAATCCATATCAGCAGTAACATTTACAACAACCTTTCCAATACCCATAGATCTTGAAAGCAAGTCTTCTACTGCTTTTATCATTCTATTTTCTATGCCCAGCTTGTATTCAAGTGCGCCAGATCCAAAGCCACTAAAAAGCGTTGAATTATCTTCATCTGTGCTGAGTTTTAATGGGGATCCTTTGTTATCGACTATTGTGATATTAGAAATACTTAATTCTGGAACAGCAGTTGCAACAATGTGAGCAATAGATAAAATCTCTTGTTTGGAAAGCTGATTTCCCCCTTTCACTTTTAAAATAACAGATGCAGAAGGCGTATAAGAACTTCTTGAAAATAACTCTTTTTTTGGAATAACTAAATGTACGCGAGCACTACTTACAAGTGAAAGACTAGAGATAGTGCGAGCTAGCTCACCTTCTAGCGCTCTAATGTAATTTACATTATAAACGAATTGAGAAGTGCCAAAACTATCTTGCTTATCAAATATCTCATAACCAACTACCTGACCATTACTTGGCAAACCTTCCTGAGCAAAAAGCATACGTAGTTGCAGCATTTTATCTTCAGGTACATTTATCTGCTTATGATCACCACTCATATTATAGCGCACTCCCATGGAATACAGTCTTGAAGATATTATCTCGCTGTCTTCCAAAGATAAATTTGTATAAAGAGTTTTCATATCTGGAGTAGATGAACTCAGCACAATCCAAATTAAAAGCCCAAGTACCAAAGCAACAGAACCACCCAAGGCAGTTAACTGCAACTTATTAAGTTTTTTTAAAAATTCCATTTTTTAAATAATATCCAACCCATCAACACATGCATCAAAAATAAAAAGATACATACAATATAAATAATAAAAGTAATGATTATCAATCAAATAAAAGTAATGATTATCAATCACAATTACTGCAGAGAGAATAAGATATTAAAATGATAATATCAATTGCACACTTCATTAAAATGAAATTTTCGTTAATTTTTTAATAATTTACTAATTTGTAACAAGTTTTTCGTAGAGCTAAGTATAGCTAATGAAATGTTCAATATTTTATGCTATTATACTAAGTATTCTCATACTAATTTATATCTCATTAATTCTTTACATCTATACAATGCTTGGTATTTCAATTTCTGAATTAGCAATTGTCTGCATTTCTGCAATACTACTTTTAGAGCGCAGCGAGATGCAATACGCAATAAGATCTATAGTAAATGCAATTTATAAGATGAAAAAATCTCTACATGAAGCGCAAAAAAGGTGTATTTCGGAACTTAATATTGAAATGCAAAATAATCAAAAAGATAATAAATATTATATAATGAGCTCAGATGGTAAGAAGTATGAAGCCTATGATATGCCAAATCATAATTTAAAAAAAATCGCATCCAATGATGCGCAAAAACAATAAGTACAGAGTAAGTATCTCAATATATAATAATTACAAATAGAATAGTTATTGTAATTTCAATATTTTTTTAATATTTTTATCTACGCATAAAATGATGCGAGTTTTATATTTTATGATCACAAGATCAAAATGACCACAGAAAAAGATAAAAACACTAAAACAGAATTTCAAGATGAAGAAATATCTTCTCAAAACTCTGATAAAGCAGTAAATAAAGTACCTGACTTAGAAAAGCCTAAACTTGGTGATTTTAAGGGTAGTTTAGAGGCTGTTTATGATGTTCCTATGAAGGTATCTGTTGTATTAGGCAGCACATCTTTAAAAATAGGACAGGCACTTAAATTAAGTAAAGGCTCCATTATAGAGCTTGATAGAAAGGTAGGTGATCCTGTTGATTTATATGTTGGAGATAGATTAATCGCAAGAGGTGAAGTAGTACTTGTTGATAACAAAGTAGGCCTTACTTTAACCGAGCTTGTACAATCTGAAAAAATTATATAAATATTCCCTCATCATTAATTTTTGAGGGAATTTTATATGCGCCTAAACATCGCACTTGGAAATTTTGATGGCATGCATATTGGTCATGCTGAAATTATTAAGTATTGCGTATTTTCTGCTAATGAAGATTTCGCAACGCCTGCTGCGATGGTTTTTAAACCTCACCCTCAAGTTATTCTAAAAGGCGCAAAAGTCACAAAAATACTGCAGGATGAAAAACGAAATCATCTAATGTTCAATATTGGCATTCGAGAGATTTATGAACTTACATTCACAAAGAACATTGCATTAATGAGCGCCGATTCTTTTTTTTCTGATATATTACTTAAAATTTCAAATATCAATAAGATTGTCACTGGGTATAATTTTAGATGCGGAAATAAAAAAGAAGCAGGAATAGAGCAACTCTCTTTACGCGGTAAAAAAGAAGGTTTTGAAGTATGCGCGATAAGAGAAATCACATATCATAAACAAAAAACATCATCAACGATTATAAGAACCTTAATTGATATGGGCTCCGTTGATATTGCAAGTAAAATGCTACAAAGACATTATTCAATGAGCGGCACTGTAATCCATGGAAATAAAACAGGCAGAGTTTTGGGCTATAAAACTGCTAATATAGAATTTGAAAAAGATATGATAACTCCACTGCATGGAGTATATATAGTCAAAATTCGAATATATAGTTCAAAAAACGAATATTTAAATCGCTACTGTCATTTTGCTAATGAAAAACTCAATATTAACTCTCATGAAATAAGCATTTACAAAAAAAGTGCAAATTATAAAAATCTTGATACCATAAAAACACATTATGGCGTTGTTAATTTTGGTAAAAGACCAACTTTTGGTGATTTAGAAACTAGATTAGAAGTACATATCTTGGATTTTGATTCTGATATATACGGCGCATACGTAGATTTAGATTTTATATCACTCATTAGACCAGAGAGAAAATATGAAAATAAAAAGCAGCTCTCTGATCAAATTGCATTGGATGTAAAATTTACAAAATATGCAAGAGACAATGAAGATATCTTTATGAATGCCTAATATTCATATATGCTTTTTCTTTAAAAAAGCAAAAGAATTATATAAATAAATCTAATAAAAGATTTATCTTATATAAAATTAAAGTCACGTACGCTTTGAGCTCTTCAAATAGTTCATCTTCATTATCTTTAGCGCAGAATTCTAAATTTAAAAAAGATTTTTGACTGAAAAATTTTATTAAAGGAATACTGTAAGGTGTCGTGACTACAAATGCAGAATCATAGCCATGTAAAATAGCAAAAAGCTCTACCTCAAGCACTTTATGTGCAATACCTTTTCCGCATAAAGTGCTTATAGATGCATGCTTATAAATTCTTTGCACTTTATCATACGCATCTTTTGCGCATGTAATAAAAATGCTCCTGTTATTCTTTGATTTGATAGAAATATCTTCAATCAAGATATCTGGGAATTTTATATCTATTATAGCCACGAAATCTTTACCGGCAATGCTATTTAAATTGCCTGCGCATGAAGATTGCTTACTTATAAAGTACTTAAAATAAGCAAATCCGAGTAAAAAGAGCAATATGAACAACGTAGAAGATACAAGAAGACGCCTCCTTACAGAAAAAACATAGGGCATTATTTACAAAAGACTTTTATCAAAAATACCTCTTTCTTGAAGGTCTAAGTATTTTTTGTATTTAAGCCTTTTTTTCTGAATCTTCTGAAGTAGATTCATTATCTTCGTCTCTTCCAGAAATAGAGAGAATTGTAGGATTATTCTGATCAATAAGCTGCACTCCCTTCGGTAAATTCAAATCATTAGCATGTATATTATGCCCAAGCTGCATATTTGCAATGTCAATATCAATACTACGAGGTATAAAATGAGGATTTACGAGTAATTGAATCTCTCTTTGTATAACGTTTAATACACCACCTCTTTTTATTCCAAGGCATTTCTCTTCATTAATAACATGCATAGGTATCGTCATTTTTATAAATTCAACACCCGTTATGTCTTGAAAATCTATATGTATAACTTTATCTGTTACAGGATGAGTTTGAATTTGACGTACTATTGCATTTATCTTTCCTTTTTTAGGAACATCAAATTCTATGAGCTTTGAGTATATAGATGCATTGTAATACTTATAAAACTCCACATTAAATACAGAGACAGAAAATGATTCTTTTTTATCTCCATATACAATAGCCGGTATATATCCCTTTCTTCGCAATGCTCTTGCCTCTTTGGTGCCCTGAATATCTCTTAATTCTACATTAAATTTTAAAGCTGTAGATTCTGCCATAAGTTATTTTCTTAAGTACTTATAATTAAATTAATTTTAAATCAATTTTAGTAAATGCTTCATTTACAGAAAGCAAGATGTATGAGGAATCTATAGTAATAACTTATTTTAAGCAAGAAAATAAGAGTGAAAATAACCTAAATGATTATATAAATTTCATGAAATTTCATATGCTGATTATCTTTTGATGATTGTAATCTCTTGCGTAGTATATTTTCATTTGCTATAAGTTGAATCTCATGATGGCGGGTATAGCTCAGTCGGTTAGAGCGCAAGTTTGTGGTACTTGAGGTCGCGGGTTCGATTCCCGTTGCTCGCCCCACATTAAATATTCAAGAGATTAATCACATAATCACTTTAGCTGCCACTCACTTACTACATTAATTGAAAATTTATGAGTCTTATAGATGAAGCAAAAATATATTTAAAAGCTGGAGATGGTGGCCCTGGATGCGTAAGCTTTAGACGTGAAAAATTTATAGAATTTGGCGGCCCAAATGGCGGTGATGGCGGAAAAGGAGGAGATATAATATTTCACTCCACAAGATCTTTAAACACACTGACAGATTTTAGATATAAACAACATATCAAAAGTAAATCTGGAAGACCTGGCTCTGGAATGTGCAGAACTGGAGCATCTGCCGAAGATTGTATACTGCAAATTCCAGTTGGTACTCAGATATATCAAGAAGATGGTAAGACTTTAATTTGTGATATGAATGAAGCAGATCAAGAGTTCTGCATAGCAAAAGGGGGGGCTGGAGGGCTTGGTAATACAAGATTTAAAAGCTCAACAAATAGAGCGCCAAGAAAGTTTACAAGAGGATATATAGGAGAAGAAAAATGGGTTTGGCTTAAGTTAAAACTTATGGCAGATGTTGGTTTAGTTGGATTACCAAATGCAGGAAAATCAACTACTTTAGCAGCATTAAGCTCTGCAAGGCCAAAAATTGCAAATTATCCATTTACAACTCTCAAACCAGCACTTGGAGTTGTATCTTTTGCATACAAAGAGCTTGTCTTTGCAGATGTTCCAGGCCTTATATCTGGAGCAAGTCTTGGTGCTGGACTTGGTCATAAATTTTTAAAACATATAGAAAGATGTAAGATAATATTACATGTAATAGATGCAACATCAAATGATATAGTGACTCACTATAATACTATTAAAAATGAACTTTCTCACTACGCAGATGGTCAGTTAAAGGATAAAAAAGAAATTATCGCATTAAACAAAATTGATTTACTGCAAAATGAAGATTTAGAAGAAAAAATTAGAATTTTAAAATCTCATACTGGATATAACAATATACTTTCCTATTCTGGTATTATAAGTGGCTCTGCATTTAAAATGCTAAGCTATATTTCTAAAACTCTTGATGAAGTTCATTAATATAATTTTTACATGCATCAGATACTTTCAGATTCTCTTCTTGGTAAACAAGTCTCACCTCCAAAATATTATAATAAAAACTTATTATTTCGAATAAAAAGATTTCGTAATTTAGAATCAATTATATATGGCATTGATGTTTGGATTGCATATGAAGTTTACTGGCTAAATCAATATGGAAAACCTAATATTCGTATAGCTGAAGTAATATATGATGCACATTCCAAATATATAGTGGAATCTAAATCTCTCAAAATGTATTTAAATTCTTTTAATAACAGCATATTTATTGATGAGCTACACGTTAAACAAACAATAGAAAATACCTTATCAGATTTATTGGAAACTCCAGTAAAAGTAAATTTATATAACATAGAAGATTACGATCGCAATCAATGTCATAAATACTTTAAATCAGATACAGAGAACGTATTATTAGATTCATTAGAGAGCTTCGCTTGCACAACTTGTATTACAGCATCTGAATTGAAATTGCTGGATAGCACAGAAAATTTAGTTACAGAATCTCTGATTACGCACTGTTTAAGATCTAATTGTCCTGTGACTGGGCAGCCAGATTTTGGCTCTTTGAGAATTACCTATTATGGAAAAAAGATTCATCAAAAAAATTTAATCTTATATATCTCCTCTATAAGAAACAAACAAGAGTTTCACGAACAATGCGCAGATAGAATATTTTTTCATATTATGCATACATGCAAACCTATAAAAATTCTGCTAGAGGCAGCATACACTAGAAGAGGCGGCATTTCAATTAATCCTATTAGAAGCAATTTTAAAGAACTTGATTATTCAGGATTAAGTATTGTTAGATAGAGAGAAAGATTTGTCTTTAAAATACGTAACTTGCAAATGCATTAGGATATATTTTCATTTACATTTATAGAGCAACATTCCTTGTGCTGATAGGACCACTTTTACTTTTATAAAACCAACACTCACTTATCTGATCTGTATTTTAGAAATAGTAGTTAGTCTGTATCTGGGTTATTTAAATCTCCGCTTGCAAGTATTGGAGATGCAGGAAGATTTGTTGCATGCATCATATGTGCAACTCTTTGAAGTACATATGTTATTTGACTTTTTTCCCAATCTTCAAGTTTATTAAATTGCTGAACAAATTCTTCCTGCAATAAATGCAGTCCGTGAATTGAAATTTGATTCATTGAATTTGCAGTGCATCTCACTAATGTTTTTCTTTTATCTTTAGGATCTTTAAAACGCTCTATATATTTTCTACTTTGTAATCTATCCAATATAGAAGTTACAGTTGCATGACTTAAATTTATATTACGCGCAAGAACACTTGTTGCAACAGATTTCAATCTTGCTATTTCTTTTAAAACCAATATCTGAGGTCCAGTAATACCAAATTTATTTTTTAATTGCCTTGAATGTAGATCTACTGCTCTCATTATTTTTCTGAGCGCAAGAAGCGCCGCATTACATCCTTCAAATTCTATATTCATGATATTATTATAGATTCACGCTATACTTATAATAGATTTCTTTTAATCAAATTTGATACATATCACTAAAGATTTGAAATACAATCATTTTATGTATACTGAAAAACCATTTTATAAATTTTACATTATAAAAATTTCCTTATGAAAAAAATAGTTTTAACTGGCGATAGACCAACTGGTAATTTGCATTTAGGGCATTATAAAGGCTCTCTAGAAAATAGAATTGCACTACAAGAAATACATGAGCAATTCATAATGATTGCTGATATTCAGGCATTAACAGATAACTTCGAAGATCCAGAGAAAGTTTCAAAAAACGTTATCGAAGTTATGAAAGGGAATGCGAGAGCGGGAATAGATCCAAGAAAAAGTAATATTTTTATTCAATCTCAGATTCCAGAAATAGCAGAACTTACAATGTATTATATGAATCTTGTCAGTGTCGGTAGATTAGAGAGAAATCCCACAGTTAAGAATGAAATTCAGCAAAAAGGTTTTTCAGAATCAATACCGGCTGGCTTTTTATGTTATCCAGTAAATCAAGCCGCAGATATTACTATCTTTAAAGCAAATCTTGTCCCAGTTGGCGCAGATCAAATTCCAATGATCGAACAAACAAATGAGATAGTGCGTAAATTCAACAGAATATATAAAACAGAATGCATGAAAGAATGCAGAGCATATACCAGCTCCTTTGAAAGATTAACTGGAATAGATGGAGCCTCTAAAGCAAGTAAATCTCTTGGTAATGCAATCTTTTTATCCGATGATGATGCAATGCTTCGCAAGAAGGTTTTTCAAATGTACACAGATCCAAATCATATAAATATTTCTGATCCAGGTAAAATTGAAGGTAATGTTGTATTTTTATATCTTGATGCATTTTATCAAAATAAAGAGGATTTAGAGAATCTAAAATTAAGGTATTCAATGGGTGGAGTTGGAGATTTTGCTGTAAAAGAGCTTTTATATTCGGTATTGAAAGAATTTATTACTCCAATACGCGACATGAGAAATCAACTAAAAAATAATGATATGCTGGAGATTTTAAGAGAAGGTACTGCTTATGCACAAAAAATAGCATCTCAAACAATACTTGAAGTTCGAGATGCAATGAAACTTATGTATTTT
>JAQCBG010000004.1 GCA_027621485.1 Pseudomonadota bacterium | reverse complement strand
TAATCCACCAAGTTGCATAAGTTGAAAACTTATAACCTCTTGAATACTCAAATTTATCAACCGCTTTCATGAGCCCTATATTGCCTTCTTGTATCAAATCGAGAAATTGCAGACCTCTATTTGCATATTTTTTTGCTATAGAAATCACAAGACGCAAATTTGCCTCTATCATCTCCTTTTTTGCCTTCGCAATACTTCTTTCAGATCTTTCAAGAGAAAGAAAAACAGACTTAAAGTACTGTAAATCTGTCCCCATCTGTAATATAGCAGAGCGAACCTCTTCCTGAATTCTTACAATTTCATTGTATTTTTCATCATTTAGATCTTGCATGTGTTTTTGAAGGTAAGAAAGCCATCTTTGAGAAAACTCAAAACCAGTATAATGACTTAAAAACTCACTTCTTTTTATATTACAAGACTCAACGAGTCTAACGAGCTTTGTTTCAAGATTTAATATACTATCGTTTATTTGACGCAAATTCTGCACAGCATCCACAATTTTACTTTCATTCAATCTCATCTCGAGCATAATGCTTGAGAGTTTATCAAGTGATGCTTTATCAATAGCTGTTTTAATATCGCCAGATGCAGATTCTTCAAGACGCATTCTATGAAGATTTAATATCTGCTTTCCAATCTCCACTGCTTCGCTCAGAGAACTAATAATCTGAGGCTTCATTTCAGCTTCCATAACAGCAATTGGCATTACATCTCTATCTTCATTATCGCTCACATCATCAAAATCCTGATCTTCTTCATCATCTTCATGATCTTCTTCTATTTCGCATTCTGTATTTTCTAATGAATTTTTATGCATTTTAAATGAATGCATTGCATCGAGATCGATAAAGTCTCTGAGCATCAAAGAATCACCCATAATACCGTCATACCATTCAATAAGTAATTTGATCGCTCCTGGCATGCAAAGTAAATATTCTATTCTCTGTTTTCTACCCTCTTCTATATGCTTTGCTACATCAACCTCTCCATCCCTACTAAGTAGAGGCCTACCACCCATTTCTTTTAAATACATTCTAACAGGTTCATCACCCTTAGACATGGAGTCGGATGAATTGGTTTCTACATTATTACTTTCTGAATTTGAATCAACATTCAATGAGCTGTCTTCTTCTGGAAAGTCCTCTATTAAATTATCGTCATCTAGAAAAATCTCTTCAGTATCTTTTTCATCTGACTTCGAGTAGTTATTATTTGATATATTACTCTCATCTTTCTTCTCTTTGTTAGATTTATCTGGGCGCATTTTGATAGACATCTATTTAAATCGATAATTCACTTTATAAAAACTAAGCAAAAAAGCTTTCTATATCTCCGAGATACAATTTTTTATGCTATATCAAATTTACATCTAATTGAAAACTCCTCTTGCTTTAAAGCATGCAGCTTCTTCATATCCGCAATATCTCCTTTGCGCTTTAAATCTTCTGCAGATTTATTGATGCAATACCTAATATATTGCAATTTATGCAATCCAATACTTTTTCTAAAAATATCTTGTGCTTTTTGCTTATCAAGAATTCTTTCATATACTAAAGAAACTGAAAGTATCTCTTTAGATATAGCAGAAAAATCTTCAGGTAAATTCATTATTGAACAATTATATTGATCTATATTATAACTCAATAAAAAATCAACAACTTTTACAATACTCTCATTATTAGACTTAATGCTAGAGAATAAATCTCTATTTTCTTCTTCAAGCAATATATACGGAAAATACACAGCGCAATAAATAGCTAAAAAAATGTAATAATGCTCTTGTCTTTGAGTCTCTATTAAATCACTGTTGCCCGCCTTAAAAGCAATTTTATTTTGCGCATTCAATGCAGAAGATCTACCTTTTTTTCTAGTTAAATGAAAAATTTTATCTCTAAAATAATTCTTATATTCAGTTCTTATATTATAATCTAATGCGCTCTGAGCAATCTCATCTAAAGAAGATCTTAACTTTGCAATTTTATCTGGATTATGCGCTAAAAAACCAATCTCATTAACTTTTTTATCAAAAATCCAATCTGCAAGAGAAAATGCATTAGCAACTGTATGCTTAAAAACCTTGATACCAAATTTCTCTATAATCTCACCTGGGTCTTTTATAGAAGATTTTATATGATTTGTATTGGCAAAACAAATCCCAAAACCAGGCTTAAGATGTTGCAATGCTATAAGTGCAATTCTTAAAGTTGCGGCCCTACCCGCATTATCCATATCTAAAAAGATAGTTGGATATGATACAATTTTCCACGCTCTGTTTATCTGCGCGATACTAAGACTTGTGCCAAGAGATGCAACAACATTATGCATTCCCTGAGATGCAGCAACAAGTACATCCATATAACCCTCTACAATAATCAATTCATTGCTTTTTCTAGCGGTTTCTTTGGCGTAGTGTAATCCGTAAAGTTCATTACCCTTTTTAAATAAAAGATTTTCAGCAGAATTTAAATACTTTGGCATGCGTTTATTGCTATCATCAAGAACTCTACCACCAAATGCTACAACATTACCTGAAATAGAATGTATTGGAAAAATTATCCTGCCAAATAAAATATCCCTTCCGTTTTTAAGCAAACCGGAATCTACTATATCTTTGTTATTGAAATTTTTTAATAATTCTCGAAAAATATTACCAGATGCAAAACCTAAATTGTACTTTGTAATCACTTCTTCAGAGATGCCACGAGATTTTAGATAAGATAATGCATTTGTGCTTTGAAAAAGATTTGCTTTGTATATCTTAGATGCTTCTTTGAAAATCTGCTCTGTAACTTTCAAAGCCCTATCTTCTATCTGATTTTTCTTTGGTAACTCAACACCAGCTTGCGCAGCTAAAGTCTGAACTACCGCAATATAATTTGAACCCTCTAAATCTATTATAAAATCTATAATATCTCCATGCTTACCGCATCCAAAACAATGATAAAAACCCTTAGAATCGCTAACTGTAAAAGATGGCGTATTCTCTTTGTGAAATGGACAAAGTCCAATATATTCACCAACGCCCCTTTGCTTTAATTCAACTCTCTTACTAATAACAGAGGAGAGCGTAAGTAACTCCTTAATACTCTCTACGGCAGCTTTCATTGTATATTATGCGCCCCCTCGGGAATGTTCATTTTAGAGCATAAATACTCGCTCCAAAGCCCATCTAAATCATATTCAAGCCTTAATTCTGGCAAGAAAATATGCACCACTATATCTCCAACATCAAGAGCGCACCACATACCCTTCTCTATTCCAGAACTAGATTCTAATAAATAGCCATTCTTTTTTATAGTAAATGCGATATTTTTTGCAAGGGATGAAGCATGGCGAGTTGAGCGCCCAGATGCAATTATCATATAATTAAAGCAATTCTTTGAGCTTGAAAGATCAAATCCTGCAATTTCTAATGCGCCAAGAGCATCTAATTCACTAGTAATTAAATTAATTTTATATAAATCCATAAATTTCTATTCAAATTTTAATAAATGCGACTACTTCTAATGGCACTAGATGAATAATCTGATTTTGCACATTCAAAAAACCTCCAATATCCAGGCTTTAAGAGTCGAACCTGAGACTCGCTTGCAACTCTATCTTTATAAATCAAAGCCATTTCACTTTCAATTGATAAGCTTCCAAAATTACCTCTATTAAAAACTGCAATAAATATTTGATTAATAATGTTATGCCAATTTTTCCAAGTATGAAAATGTAAAAGATTATCAACCCCCATGATCCAACAAAATTTTATATGCGCAAATCTTTTTATTAAGTAGTTTATTGTTACAGAGGTATATGTATTATCTATCTGTTTTTCAATTCTAGATATAACAATCTTATTATGCTGAGCATAGCTTTGCGCATCGCGAAATCTTTTTTCAAAAGAGAATTTCATAGATTCCTCCTTCAGTGGATTTCGATATGCTACAATCCATATAATAAAATTTAGATCCAACTCTTTTAATGCCTCTGTACTTATATGAAGATGACCCGGATGAGGAGGATTAAAAGATCCTCCAAGCAGTCCAACCCTAATAGAGCGATGGGAATCTAAAAAGTTAAGGTCGCACAAAATCAAAATAAATAAAAATTATGCAAACATAAAATCTAACATATAGTTTGCGCATCAGATTCTCTTTTTATATGCCTCACATCAGCATCAATAAAGCTAGCAAGAGAGTCTGGCATTTCAACAAATGCATGATGAATAGCTTCAGATACATTATCTAGCGGCACAATCTCCATAAAATTTTTCACACGATCTGGTATTTTTTCAAGATCTTTTATATTATCTTTTGGAATCATGACTTTCTTAATACCACTTTGTAGCGCTGCGAGCAATTTCTCTTTCAAGCCTCCAATTGCCAATACTCTTCCACTTAAAGTAATCTCACCTGTTACGGCAATATCCTTGTGTATTGGCATACCTATGAATGTAGATATCATGGAAAGACAAATACCAACACCAGCAGAAGGCCCATCTTTTGGAGTTGCTCCTGCGGGTACATGAAGATGTATATCATAATCTTTAAATTTTTCGCCGGAAATGCCAAAATCTAAATACCTAGAACGTATATAACTAAGAGCCGCCTGCGCAGACTCTTTCATAACATCTCCAAGCTTTCCTGTAATTTTCACTTCTCCTTTCCCAGGCATTATAACAGATTCGATATCCAGTATATCACCACCATATTCAGTATAAGCAAGACCGGTAATAACGCCAATTCTATCCTTACTTGATGCCTTATCAAAATCAAATTTTTCTACCCCTAGTAGCTCTTTTAAATCTGATTTTTGAATCATTACGCACTCTTTTGCTTCTTTATTATCGAACATAAATCTTTTAATCAATTTACGTATTACTTTTGCGATATCTCTATTTAACTGCCTTACACCAGCTTCTTTTGTATAATATCTTATAATACTCGATAAAGCCTCATCATTAATTGCAATCTCCGATTCTTTAGCTGCGTGATTTGTCAGTTGCTTAGGTATTAAGTAATTTTTTGCAATCTGCATCTTCTCATCTTCTGTGTACCCAGAAAGCTTAATAATCTCTAATCTATCAAGTAAGGGCCTTGGCAAATTCAGAGAATTCGCCGTCGCTATAAACATTACTTTCGAAAGATCATACTCTACCTCTAAGTAATTATCATTGAAGGAGTGATTTTGCTCTGGGTCTAAAACATCCAGAAGCGCCGATGAAGGATCACTCCATCTATAATCCATTGAGACCTTGTCTATCTCGTCCAATAAAATAACTGGGTTATTGGTTTTAGCCTTTTTCATGGCTTGGATAATTTTTCCTGGCATAGCACCAACGTATGTTCTTCTATGTCCTTTTATCTCTGCCTCATCCCTAAGTCCTCCAAGAGATACTTTTGCAAATTGCCTACCAGATGCAGAAGCTATAGAGCGTGCTAATGAAGTCTTGCCAACTCCAGGAGGCCCTACTAAACACAGAATTGGACTTTTAAGATCATTTGCACGAATGTTTACAGCTAGATACTCAATAATTCTTTCCTTAATTTCACAAAGCCCATAATGATCATTATCCAATATATTCTGCGCAGCTTGTAGATTTTTTTGAATCTTACTACTAATGCCCCAAGGCATTGCAATAAGCCAGTCCAAATAATTGCGTAAAACGGCCGCCTCTGAAGACATTTGATTTATAATTTTTGCCTTCTTTAATTCAGATAATGCCTTTTCTTTTACTTCTTTTGGCATTTTAGATTTTTGTATCTTCTGCTCTATTTCTCTGAGCTCCTCTTTTTGATCATCTTCTCCAAGCTCTTTGTGTATAGCTTTTAATTGCTCATTTAAATAATAATCTTTCTGATTTTTTTCTATTTGATTTCTCACTCTGCTTCTGATTCTTCCTTCCGCTTTTAGCATCTCCATCTCTGCATCTATAAGCGCAAGCATATACTCCATTTTCTTCTGTATATCTGTAAACTCTAATATGGCTTGCTTCTGATCAACGGCCAAAGTAATATTTGCACTAATAATATTACAAAAATCGCTTATAGATTTTATATGCTGAAGATTAGATACAGCTTCTACATTCGCTTTTTTACTAAATCTTGAATATTCTTCAAAACGTTTAATAAGAGATCTTCTTAACGCTATTATATCTTTTGCATTTTCGTCACAAGGCTCATCTACAAGTGGTTTTAAATATGCAATCATCGCACCATCTTTGTTGATGATTCGAGAAGCTTTAGCTCTCACAAACCCTTGTATAAAAACTTTAATCGTCATATCTTGCACCTTCGAAACCTGCAAGACTCTGCAGATCATTCCTATTGAATATAACTCGCTAGCTGCTGGATCATCTTTTGTTGCATCTTTTTGAGCTGTAACAAACACTTTATTAGAGCCGCCAATGCGCTCCAATGCTTTTATTGATTTCTCTCTTCCAACAAATAATGGGGCTACCATTTCGGGAAACATAACCAAATCTCGCAGCGGCAATACAGGAAGTTGATTAGGTAATTTATCTGTCATAGCGGCTGAGCCTAAAAAAGATGTTTTTTAAAAAATTAATGCTATATTCAAGCCTATATTATTTACAATATAGTGCCTAAGTTATGGTTGACAAGATCTTGTTACGGTTTTATTTTCATCATTACCTATAATGAACAAACAACTAAACGACAACTCAAAAATCTCAGTAATCTCAGTAATCTCATTATTATCACCAAGAGCAGATTAAAAAATGGAGAAAGCTTTGTCATATAAGTTAATTGCTCTACAACAGTTTATTATATTCTGTATACATATACCAGCTTTAAAACTTAGTGCGCTTATTAGTTTCTCTTTTGGCATTATTTTCCTTCCAATTATATACTATAAAAAGTACATAAATAACTTCATTATATTCTTACTTGGATGCGCAGAAGATTTAATCTGTTATAATGAATTTTTCTATACAGGCCTTGCATATGTATTATTACAACTCCTCATTCAGAAAAATTCTAAAGAAAAAATTCACACATTAACTCGCATCTTTCGCTTTGCAATAATTATATTTTCTTTTTACGTTTTCAAGACAATTTTCATGAGCTTTATGCATTATGAAGAACTTTATCTATATGAAATTTGCTTATTTGGAATTTACGGAGCCATGGCATATGTATTACTACAGTTACTGCTTATTAAAAAATTCACTGCATATTATTCTACATGAAGAAAAATGGATTCAGCAGAAGAGTATTGATACTGGGAGCAATAAAATTATCAATGCTTCTTATTATTATAAGTCGCTTTGTATATTTACAACTCCTGCAAACACAAAATTTCAAACTACTTGCTAGGCAAAATAGCATAAGATTTATCCCAATACCTCCCCCAAGAGGTAGGATACTAGATAGAAATCGCATTCTTATCGCTGGTAATAGACTTGTGTATAAAGCAACAATCAGTAAATATCACATTACTCAAATAAATTTAATAGAGAAAAGATTAAAACAAATTCTAAATATAAAAAATCTCAATATCAGCGCATTAAACGAACAAAGTCAGAGTAGTGAATATATCACAATAAAAGAAGATATATCTTGGGATGAGATAGCAAAAATAAAAGCAGATTTTACACTACAAAACGTAGAGATACTCAAAGATTACAAGCGCTTTTATACAGATATCGCGCCTCATATAATTGGCCATCTTGGCGCACCCACTAAATCAGATATTAATCAATTAAATCTTCAGGCAAACCACATATTAAAAATTGGCGTAAGTGGCATTGAAAAAGCTTGCAATAAAGATCTAATTGGTATGCCAGGAATGATTCAAGTGGAAGTAAATGCCAAAAACAATGCAGTAAGAGAATTAGAATATAAACCTCCAATACAAGGAAAGGAGATTGTATTGTCTATAAATGCAGCAATGCAAAAAGCAACGCAAGAAGAGCTTGAAAAAATAGATGGTGGCGCAATATTAATTTCATTGGAAAATTATAACATTCTTGCCATGCATTCATCTCCAGCTTTCGACCCAAATGAATTTGTACGCGGCATAAAGCAAGAGAAATGGAGCAGCTTACAAAATAACCCAAACAATCCATTAATTAATAAAGTAATTTCTGCTGCATATGCACCAGGATCTGTATTTAAAATTATCTCTGCGCTCGCACTTCTCAAGGCAAATATCGATCCAAACACAAGGATTCATTGCAAAGGAGCGCATAAAATTGGAAATAGAGTTATGCATTGTTGGCGCAAGTTCGGACATGGATCTGTAGATCTAAGAAGCGCAATATCAGAATCTTGTAATGTATTTTTTTATGTTATGAGCGCAAATTTAAAAATTCATCATATTACAGATACTGCTTTTGAACTTGGCCTTGGGGCATTAACTGGAATAGAATTACCATCTGAAAGCGCTGGACTTATTCCAGATAAAAAAAGTATGAATGCAAGGGGTATATATCAAAAATTATTACCCGGCGATATTGCAAATATAGTAATAGGCCAGGGTTATGTTCTTACAACTTTAATGCAACTTGCTGTAATGATTTCTAGAGTAGCAACTGGCAATTTAATTACGCCAACTATATTTGCGAAGGCCCCAAATTTTAAGCAATATAAAAAAATAAACGTAGAGTCATCTCATCTTGAGATATTGCGTCAGAGTTTAAACTTATATAATCCATCAAATATAAAGAGCGTTATAAATCATACCAATCAAAAAAAATCTAGTAATTGGAATATTGCGGGCAAAACTGGTACCGCTCAAATTAAATCTAAAAAACTTAATGAAAAACATGCGGGCAAAACAGATGCAGATCATGGATTTTTCGTTGGCTTTGCACCATTTGATAATCCAAAATATGCAATAGCAACAATGGTCATGCATGGAGGCTGGGGCTCTGCATCTGCGCTACCACTTGCAATGAAAATCTTACAAAAATGCATACAATAGAACGCACAAATCACTGAAAATAAAAAGATTGATTGTGCATGTTTTATTTTTGTCAATATATGAACTTTTATTATGCCCGCTCTAACTTTAATGTATATAACAAGTACAATTATTCTTCACTTTCTTTGCGATTACTGTACTCATTATAAGTATTGCAACTAACATAGATCTTTTGCGCTGAGCGCATATGAATTCTATAGGGGGTTTTTGTTTTTTTAGTTATAAATGTTATAAATACTTATTATAAATGCCTATTGCTTTTATAGCATCATTGTAATATATTTTGACAATTTCTTATTGATTTAGCGATAAGCAACGTTATATTTGATATAACTATATTGCTATAGCTCTTCATTTGCCTTTATTAATATTTCATTTATTTTTTGTTAATATGACTCGATTTTGTACTTTACTGGCTTTATACGCAACTGGGTTTGCTATAAGCAGCGTCTGTATAGCAGAAGAAAATAATCTCTCTATTGAATTTGGAGGCTCTCTGGATACAAGATATGGTACAGCCATAGAAGATAGCAGAAGCGTCATGAAATCAGCAACAAGAGAAACTCCATTTCTTATAAAACCAAATTTGAAGTTAAAAGCATGGCTAGGAGATAGTGTGAAATTTGGTATTAATACAGAAATAAAAGCAGATATTGGTCATCAGATCTTAGCACCAGTTCTTGATGCATATCATATATTTGTCTCTGGCGAACTTGGTGATTTAGAAATTGGTAGATGTAAGGCTTTAGAATCTGGTTTTGTGCAAGGACCTCAGTCTTTTACAGCAGCAACAGGAGGAATAGATGGAGATTATAAAGATTATATGCAAAGAGCAGTCACATTTGCAGATTTAACTCAAGAAACTCTAATAGATCAAAAAGACTGGGATACAAAATATGAACACAAAAATGTATTTATAATGGCCCCTTCTTTACCTGGACTTGGTTCTGCCGGGAAAGCTGCAGAAAAAATAGCTTATAGATTCAAATTCAACGATAGTGCTTCTTTTAACATTGCATATATACCAAATTCTGCAGGCATTGAGCATATAAGAAATAATGAATATGGAAATGGTAAAAATTACAAGAATATCATAGCTGGCGGAATGAAATTAGAGACCCAAAAAGATAAGCCAGTGGTCATGACAATGTCTTTGATTGGAGAGTATGGTAAAGGAGATACGGACCAATATGACATCTTTAACAGTACCGGTAACAAGAGTACATGGAATATAAAACGCAAAGGAGTTCTTGCTGCGCAACTCGGCGCAAATCTTATATTTCAAGAACGCTTTTTCCTTGGGGCATCTTATGGAATACTTGGAGATTCAGGTTCTATAGAATCAATCTCACAAGATAAAGCTGATAAGACCGTAGATGTTATAAAGCAACAAAAGCCTAACGCATACTTTTTAACTATGGGTACAGGATTTTCTTTTCCAGAGAATAAAGGCAAACTTAGTTTATCTGCAATATCCAGTCATACTAGAGGCGTCCCAAATATGCGCAGCGCATTAATCCAACCTGGTGGCTCAGATTTGATTAATAACTTAAGTGAACAAGAAAATAAATATTTTGCTGTATCGCTTGGTGTTACTTACAACATAACAAAGAATGCTGAGTTGTACGCAGAAACTGCATTATATGACTTTGATTCAAAAGCGCTTTCTAGTACAGCAGGCAATAATCTTAAGTTAACAAAAAAGAATAATATAGCTGTTATATGCGGCGCAAAATATAGTTTTTAAATCTCTATATACAAAAGGAAATACGCATCATGTTTTCTTATGATGCGTATTTTTTCTATCTCTAATTTTTTGTTTTTTATCAAGAAGAAAGCTTTTTATTTCTCTTAAGCGCATCAATAGAAGAAAAACATAAAGAAAGGCAAAACTTTATAAAAGCATATTGATCTTTCTTTCTTAGGGCTTATATAATACAAATTAATAGATGTTCTATATATTTAAAAAAGCTTATATCTCCTTAAGAAGTGAACGAAAAAGAAAATAATAACAACCACTCTATACAAAAAGAGAAAGTCATCACAAGAAGAGATTTTATCACGCTCTCAGCTAGTGCTGCGGCACTTGTTGGGGCTGGTGTAGCGCTTCTTCCATTTATAAAATCACTCTCCCCAGATGCCGCAACTAATGCAGTAAGCACTATAGAAGTGGAGCTCTCTGAAGTTAAAAAAGGAGAAACAATAACTGTAATGTGGCTTGGCAGTCCTGTTTTTGTAAAACGCAGAACAGATGCAGAAATAGAAGCAGTGAGAAAAGTACCCCTTTCTGACTTAAAAGATCCCCAAAAAGATGAAGAGAGAGTTAAACCAGGAAAGGATGAGTGGCTTGTAACTGTTGGTGTATGCACTCATCTTGGCTGCGTTCCTGTTGGCGGTAAAGGAGATTATGAAGGATGGTATTGTCCTTGTCATGGGTCACAATATGATGCATCTGGTCGCATTAGAGTGGGACCTGCGCCAGAGAATTTACATATCCCGCCCTATGAATTTGTAAACGACACTAAGATAAAAATAGGTTAAAGGAGTTTTAGCGCAATGAAGAAACAAGACTCAGTCAGTAGTAATACAAAAGATGGCTTCTTATCATGGATAGAGTATCGCCTCCCTATATTCTCTTTTCTGCGTCATTTAGCAAATTACAAAGTTCCAAAAAATTTAAACTACGCGTGGAGTCTTGGATCTATTGCTGGAATAGTGTTAGTTCTGCAGATACTTACTGGACTTTTTCTTGCAATGCAGTATACGCCCCATGTGGATCTTGCATTTGATAGCGTCGAAAATATAATGCGTAATGTAAATTACGGATGGCTCATTCGTTACTGTCATGCGGTTGGTGCATCTATGTTTTTTGCTGTAATTTATCTACATATTGCAAGAGGTCTTTACTATGGGTCTTATCACAAACCAAGAGAAGTGATTTGGTTTTTTGGTTTGATTATATTTATAGTAATGATGGCAACAGCTTTCATGGGGTATGTTTTGCCATGGGGTCAGATGAGCTTTTGGGGCGCAAAAGTTATTACCAGTCTTTTTTCTGCAATACCTTTTATTGGAGAAGATATAGTTGTATGGCTATGGGGCGGATATTCAGTTGGAAATCCAACTTTAAATAGATTTTTTGCACTGCACTTTTTATTGCCTTTTATTTTAGTCGGATTAGTTTTATTTCATATAATATCTCTTCATATACATGGCTCTAACAATCCATCTGGCATAGAAGTAAAAACAAGCGAAGATGTTATTCCTTTTCACCCTTATTACACTTTGAAAGATTTTTTTGGATTCGGAGTATTTTTTTTAGTATTCTTCTCTTTCGTATTCTTTAGTCCAAATAGCCTTGGTCATCCAGATAATTATATTAAAGCAGATTCTCTTGTAACGCCAACTCATATTGTACCGGAATGGTATTTCTTGCCTTTTTATGCAATTTTACGCTCTATTCCAAGTAAACTTGGCGGAGTGATAGCTATGTTTGGGGCAATTCTTGTGTTAGCTTTTCTTCCTTGGCTTGATGGCTCCTCTGTTAAGAGTGCTAAATATAGACCAATCTTCAGATATCTTACAATTTTTTTCTTTTGCATCTTTGGCATGTTAATGCATATAGGGGGCTCACCGATGGAAGAACCATATACAACAATCGGAAGAGTATGTACCGCGCTGTATTTTGCTCATTTTTTTATTTTCATTCCTATAGTCTCTAGAAAAGAAAAGCACTTACAAATGCCAAATTCAATAAACGAGCACTTTTTATCAAGTCAAAAGCAGAATTGCACAAAGAAATTATGATCTATTATCGCGGTCAAACAAACCTCTAGAAAGGCGCGCCTCTCTCTCTTTTTCTTTTTTAAGGTAGGCGGCGCTACTTCTTTCGTCATGCAAAGAAAATGATATACTCATTATATATCACCTCTTTATATAAGTAATGATCAATCAAATATCTATAAATACAATCTTCTTGTATTTCATTATATGTTGTTTTTTACAATGAGATCTTTTATCTCGGATATAGCTTTTGCTGGATTAAGCTTTTTCGGGCAAGTTTTTGTGCAATTCATTATAGTGTGACAACGGTATAATTTAAATTTATCATCTAAAAACTCAAGTCTTTCCTTAGTATTTGAATCTCTGCTATCTATTATCCATCTATATGATTGCAGTAAAGTTGCAGGGCCAAGATATTTATCTCCATTCCACCAATAACTAGGGCAACTAGTTGAGCAACAAGCGCAAAGCACGCATTCATAAAGCCCATCCAGCTTCTTCCTATCTTCTTCAGATTGCAATCTCTCACGACTTGAATTCGTGACTTCATTATTCTGAAGCCAAGGCTTTACAGATGCAAGTTGATTGTAAAAGTTACTCAAATCTGGGATTAAATCCTTCACAACGCTCATATGAGGAAGTGGATATATATTAACATCAGATTTCACTTCAGATACTGACTTAATGCATGCAAGTGTATTTGTTCCATCTATATTCATTGCACAACTGCCGCATATTCCCTCTCTACAAGAGCGTCTAAAAGTTAATGTGCTATCTATATCATCCTTAATTTTTATTAAGGCATCTAATACCATAGGGCCACAATCATTTAAATCCACTTCGTATGTATCTATGCGCTCTTTTTCATCTGTACTTGGATCATATCTATATATTTTAAAAAGCCTTATGTTATCACTCTCTTTATTAACTTTATAATATTTCCCATCTCTAATTCCGCTTTTTAAGAATAATCCCAAAGAAGTCATACTTGTTTTATATATTTAATGAATATCATTTTA
>JAQCBG010000140.1 GCA_027621485.1 Pseudomonadota bacterium | reverse complement strand
TAGCATAGATGATTATTATTTATTTAATATAAAGCAGACTATAATTAATAATTCTGAAGATGAATTTTCTTTTGTAAATAAAGCCTCTATTGCTAGAAATTATGGAGAAGGTGAAGATGGCTCTTCACTTGTGCATGAAGGTGCTATAGGAGTTTGTAGATCAAAGTTAAATGAGCTTTCTTTTGGCGATATGCGTTCATTAGATGAGTTTGTAGATAGTAATTGCAGTGGATGGCGGGGCTTTTCTGATAAATATTGGATCTCTGCAATAATTCCGCAAGAAAAAGCCGCTTTATTTAAGTCGCATTCTTATTATGATAAAAATACTAATTTATATAGATCTGACATTGATCTGAAAGCTCAAAAATCAAATCCCAAAACTTCTATTTCAAACTCTATATATCTTATCGCGGGCGCAAAACAACTTGATTTATTACATTTCTATCAAGATACACTTGATATTGAAATGCTTGAAAGGGCTGTTGATTTTGGGATTCTGTATTTTATTACTAAGCCAATTTTTCTTCTCTTACATGAATTCTATGAGTTTATAGGTAATTTTGGATTGGCTATTATACTACTTACGATACTTATTAAAATATTGCTTTTTCCGCTTGCATATAAAAGTGCAATAAGCATGAATAAATTAAAAGTACTGCAGCCAAAAATTATGCAGATAAAAGAGCGTAATAAAGATGATACCATTGCATTTCAAAGAGAGATGATGAATCTATATAAAAAAGAAAAAGTTAATCCAATGTCTGGCTGTTTACCGATTCTTTTGCAGATGCCTATATTTTTTGCCTTATATAAAGTTTTATCTGTGACAATAGAGATGAGACATGCGGGTTTTTATTTATGGATTCAGGATTTATCTGCCGCAGATCCAACTAGTATATTGAATCTTTTTGGTATTTTGCCTTGGGATGCGCCATCATTTCTTTCAATAGGTATTTTGCCTATACTAATGGCAGCTAGCATGTATGTTCAGCAAAGATTAAATCCTGAGCCAGCAGATCCTATGCAGGCAAAAATAATGAAATTCTTGCCTTTAATATTTTTATTTATGTTTTCTTCATTTCCATCTGGATTAGTTTTGTATTGGATTTGTAGTAATATACTATCCATAATTCAGCAAATAACCATGAAAAGAATGCAAAATTAAAGATAATGAACGAAGTAAGCAAAAGAAATGTTGTTGTTGCAATGTCTGGCGGAGTTGATAGTTCTGTTGCAGCGGCTATTTTAAAATCTAAAGGCTATAATGTTATAGGAATAACAATGCAGCTTTATGACGAAGGTAAGTTTTCAGGTAAAAAAGGTGCATGTTGCGCGGGTCAAGATGTTTATGATGCTCAAATAGCAGCAGATATACTAGATATACCTCATTATGTCTTGAATTATGAATCAGTCTTTAAAAAAAATGTTATAGATGATTTTGTAGATAGTTATATGCATGGAGAAACTCCTGTGCCATGTATTAAATGTAATCAAAAAGTAAAATTTCAAGATTTGCTTTCTGCGTCAAAAGACTTAGGGGCAGATTTCCTTGCAACAGGTCACTATGTACGCAAAGTAAAGAGTAATATTGGCGGTACTCAAGCTGAAATTCATAAAGGAGTAGATGCATTAAAAGATCAAAGCTACTTTTTATTTACAATTAATAAGGAGCAGTTAAATTTTCTTGAGTTTCCAATAGGCGAAATAAATAAAGCTCAGACTCGAGAAATCGCAAGATCTTATAAATTGAATGTTTCTGAGAAGCCAGATAGTCAGGATATATGCTTCGTACAAGGTTCCAGTTATAAAGAATTTATTAGAAAATGGACTCCTGAAGCCTCTAAACCTGGCGATATTACACTTTCAAGCGGAGAAGTTATTGGGAGGCATCAAGGTATTATAGGATATACAATTGGTCAGAGACAGGGAATTGGAGTTTCGAGCAAAGTGCCTCTCTATGTTTTATCTATAAATCCAGAATCAAATACAATTATTGTAGGTGCAAAAGAAGAATTAGCATCTAATATGCTTAAAATAAGAGAATTAAATTGGCTTGGTGCTGGAAATTTACCAAAAAATGGTACAAAATTAATGATAAGACTAAGATCAATGCATAAAGAGTGCGAAGCTGTGATTGATTGTGTAAATGAAGATGGAACTGCCGTTATATATCTTACAGAGCCATATATAGGAGTTGCGCCAGGTCAAGCATGCGTGTTTTATGAAGGAACCAGGCTTCTTGGGGGCGGCTGGATTTCAAGATAAATCTTTAAGAATGCAATATTTATGTTAGTTATTTGTGATAGTTGTGGCACAACATTTAAAATTGACAAAAAGCTCCTGGGTATTTGTGGGCGTTTTGTTCGATGCTCTGTTTGTGAACATGAATGGCTTATTTCAGATCAATCTAGTGCAGAGAATTTAAGTGATATATCGTCTGATATAAAATTATCTCAAGGAATTTTTGAATCTTCTGCTAAGCCCAAGAATGCAATTCTAAAAAAAATATGCTCAAAAAAAA
>JAQCBG010000139.1 GCA_027621485.1 Pseudomonadota bacterium | reverse complement strand
TGTTATCAAATATTACGGCATTTATTTTCGCTAGGGGTGGTTCTCAAGGAATAAAAAAAAAGAATTTACAAAAAATTGGTGACAAAACCCTTCTAGAACATTCTATTACAGTTGCTTTAAAAGTTAAAAGAGTTTCAGAAGTTGTTGTCTCTACTGACAATGATGAAATAGCTGAAGTAGCTCTTAAGGCTGGAGCAATCATACCATTTATCAGACCGAAAAATCTTGCGACTAATGAAGCTTCTGAATGGAAAGCTTGGCAACATGCAATTAAAGAAATGAGGTCGATTGGCAATAAGATTGATACTTTTTTAAGCATTCCTACCACCTCGCCTTTAAGAAGTGTTCAAGATATTGACAACTGTATTGATAAATTAGAAAAAGAAAATGCAGACATAGTAATAACTATAAAAAAATCTGAGAGGAGTCCATATTTTAATATGGTTAAATTAGACAAGGCTTCAAGAGCACATCTTGTAATTAATTCAAATTATCACAGAAGGCAGGATGCTCCAGAGATCTTTGAAGTAACTACTGTTGCATATGCTGCTAAGGCTGATTTTATTCTTAATTCTTCAGGCATTTTTGAAGGAAATGTTAAAACATCAATTGTTCCACCTGAAAGAGCTATTGATATTGATACTACATTTGACTTGGAGATTGCAAAATTTTTATACAACAATAAATAGAAATAACAACCTCTAAGAACTATTAAGAATTATAGTTACTGCTATAATTCTTACATAACATTGTTCTTTATTTAAATTATGAAAATAAATCCCATTATAGAAGATACCTCTTATCTAAAATGCATAAACGCTCATCAAGCTTTGACACAAACATTATATATTCTTGTAAAGAAAAATGAATTTTGATAAGGACTATACAAAATATTGGTCATCGGCTGTAAAAAAATCTATTGATGGAACTAAAATTGCAGGTTTAAATGAAGCAAATCATTTTTTTAAAGAAATCAATGCAAAAAAAGATAGCTGTATCTTAGATTTAGGGTGTAGCTTTGGAAGAATGTCGAAAGTACTTTTGAATTACTCTAGAAATATTTTTGGTGTAGATCCTGATCAATATGCTGTTTCAGAAGCAAGCAAGCTTGAATATTTAGATGTCAAACAGGGAACTGCAGAAGATATACCATTTGAGGAATCATTTTTTAATATTGTTTTTTGCTGGGCTGTAATGGATGTTGTAAATCATGTTGAGGCTCTCAAGGAAATAAATAGAGTGTTAAAACTAGATAGTAAATTCTTGATTACTGGCAAAAATATTAACTATTTTAGTGATGATGATTTAGCTTTCAGGGCTGAAAAAAATGCTTATTTAAAAAATTTTCCAAGTAGATATACCAATTTAGATAAAGTTATAAAAAATATCTCAAAGTTTGGTTTTAAAATAACAAATTTATTCATTTTCTCAAGGAGAGGTGATATGGGAAATTTAAAATATTCCACATTCCAAAATAACTTAAATTCATCTCTAAATTTTTATGAATATATTTTAATAGGAAAAAAAATATCCAATCTAAATGACCTTGAATTAAAAGAGGATTATTTATCTTCACCCATATCATTTACAGCAAGATCAATGGCAAATGATTCTGGCTTTAAAAACACTGACAGTTTTTTTAAATCAATTGGACTAAATTAGTTATGAGAACATTAAAGGAGTTATATAGCTTAGAGGGTAGAACAGCTCTTGTGACTGGTGCTACCGGAAATCTTGGTAAAATAATATGTGATACAATTTCTGAGTTAGGCGGATCTCTTATAATTATAGATATTGGTGATGTTGATAGCTTGGCTGCTAAAATTAGTGATAAATTCAATAATAATGTTACTCCTTTAAAGTTAGATTTAAGCGATCTTGATCAAATAAATTCCAAGCTTCCTCATATATTTTCTAGTATTGAATCTTTAAATATATTAGTTAATAATGCAGCATTCGTTGGTTCTTCTAACTTATCTGGATGGAATACCAGTTTTTTGAATCAAGATATTGATTCATGGAATGCTGCGATTAATTTAAATTTAACAGCGCCATTTCTTTTATCAAAAATTTGTACCCCAATGCTTGAAAAAGCAACTGGCTCATCAATAATAAATATTTCTTCAATTTACGGTCAACTTGGTCCTAATTGGCAGCTATATGAAGGCACCTCTATGGGAAATCCTGCCGGATATGCCTCAAGCAAAGCTGGCTTAAATCAACTAACCAAATGGCTATCAACCACACTTGGTCCAAAGATAAGAGCAAACAGCATCTCTCCTGGAGGTATATACAGAAATCAGGATCGGAGGTTTATTGATAAATATAAAGACAAAGTTCCATTAGGGAGAATGGCTGTCGAGGAAGATTTCAAGGGCATCATTGCATTTCTTTCAAGTGACGCATCTAGCTATGTAACTGGACAAGATCTTTTGGTAGATGGTGGATATTCTGCTTGGTAATTTTTCAATATAATGTCTAATTATAATTATAATAAAGTACTTAAAAACTTTGGAAAAAAATTATTAA
>JAQCBG010000138.1 GCA_027621485.1 Pseudomonadota bacterium | reverse complement strand
AAAAAAAACAACTGCAGCAATTTTGCATTCAGTTTTATACACTGCATTATTCTCGATTTTAATATTTTTTGTTTTAGTTTTTCTAGATCAACGTGGAAAAAATGGAGATAATATATTTATAAAGAATATAAATGCGTATATTGAACATGATGATGATACAAATGAAGGGTTTTTATGCATTAATGCTCATATGCAAAATGACTGCAATATAGAAGAAGAGCTTAAAGATATGCATATCATTGGCATGAATGATGAAGATTTTCCAATCTTAGATTCAAAGGCGCATGTAGGTGAATATATCAAGCCAGGAAAAAATCTTGAAGTTACTCTAAGATTTCCAATAACATCAGAGCCTACATATATTATTGCATCTCATAATAAAAAGCTTAAAGTAGATAAAAAATCAAAATCTCAACATTTGCGACAAAAAGCTGTTTTTATTAATAAAAATTAATTTATCTATAAAATTTCTTATGTATTATTAAATTATTGCTATAATAACATCATATAATGACATTTAGAAATGAAAAAGCTTTATGTTTGTAATACATGCGCAATGCAGTATCACAAATGGAGTGGTAAATGCAACAACTGTGGCACTTGGAATGCTATTGAGGAGTTATTATATCAGAGAGGTACTGAAAAGGCATATATAAATAAAAATGCTTTGTGTAGCGTAGCAAATATAGGCTCTTCAAATGAAATAGAAGGTACAAGCCCAACCACATCTACTAAAATATCTGAGCTTGATAAGACTTTGGGTGGTGGACTTGTTGCAGGCGCAGCAATACTGATTGCAGGTGAGCCTGGAATTGGTAAATCAACACTTGCACTACAAATTGCAGTGAAAGCGGCTGGCAAATCACATTCTACTTTATATGTTACAGGGGAGGAGTCTATAGAGCAGGTGCAAATAAGAGCAAGGCGTATGCAGATTCAATCTGAATACGCTAAACTCACATCTGTTAACAATGTCGATGCAATTATAGAGATTATAAAATCTCAGAAAGATCTGAGAATTATTATAATAGATTCAATTCAAACAATATATTCATCAAGTATTGAATCTGCTTGCGGTACTGTAAATCAAGTAAAAACAGTTGTTTTTGAGCTACTGCAATATGCAAAATCATCTAATATATCTATATTTTTTATTGGTCATATTACAAAAGATGGTCAGATTGCTGGGCCAAAAGTTATAGAGCATATGGTAGATACAGTAATTTATTTTGAATGCGCATCTCAAGATCAATTTCGCATAATTAGGACAATGAAAAATAGATTTGGTCCTCGTGGAGAGATAGGTGTATTTGAAATGCACTCGAGTGGATTATTTGAAGTTGAAAATCCATCCGCTCTTTTTATGCCAACGCATAATACAAAAGTAAGTGGCACATGTCTTTTTGCGAGCATGGAAGGTAGTAGGCCTATATTAATAGAGGTGCAGGCATTAGTTGCTCAGGCTGTTCCTGGAAATCCACGTAGAGTGGCGGTTGGATGGGATTCTGGAAGGCTTGCAATGATTATAGCGGTACTTCATTCAAGATTTAGCCTTGACCTTTCGGGAAGAGAAATATATCTAAATGTAGCGGGTGGTTTGAAACTTAGTGAGCCTGCTGCTGACTTGGCTGTCTGTGTAGCGCTTATTTCTTCTGCGAGAAATATTTTTATTCCTCGTTCAGTGATATTTTGGGGTGAAATAGGCTTATCTGGAGAGATAAGAAAAGTTGTGCATCATGAAGCTAGACTAATTGAAGCGCAAAAGCTTGGAATAAGAACTGCTATAGTTCCATTGCAAGTAAAAAACACTAAAGAATGTAAAGATTATATAATAGAGTTGTCATCTGTAAATCACATTCTAGAATTAAATGGTATATTAAATGATATAGGGGAGAAAATTGGATTTAATAAGCATAGATAAAATAAATTTCGTTGATATTATCATATTATCTATTTTGGCGCTTTCTTTGCTTTTTGGAATGGCGCGAGGTTTTTTTGCATCTGTACTGAGTTTAATAGGTTGGTGCTTTTCTTTATTGATCGCTTATTATATAGGTCCTTATGCCCAGAAGCTTCTTTCTGGTACAATACAGTCGCAAGTGGTGCTTGTGCCACTTAGTTATTTTGCAATTCTTATTATATCATTAATATTTTTTGCAATTTTTAATGCAACAACGCTTTTATCTATAAAAAATTTGCGTGGCGGTTTTATAGATTTTCTTTTGGGTGCTGCATTTGGATTTGCAAGAGGTTTTGTTTTTATAGTTTTATGTCTCACAATGTTGCATGTAGTATACTCCGTTGCGAATGGTAAGAATAGTAAAGAAGATGATTCAATGCCGCCATCAGTTAGAGAATCTGCAACGTATTTTATGTTAAAAAGCAGCTATATGACTGCAACAAATTTTCTGCCAGATCATATTATTGAAAGATTGCAAGAGGTTGTTGATGTTTTGAGTGGCGAGAATTCAAATGAAAGATTTATAGTGAGCGTTAATAAGAAACTATCATCATATTTAACGGATAGAGAATTATCTATTATAGAAAAAATTAGAGAAGAAA
>JAQCBG010000137.1 GCA_027621485.1 Pseudomonadota bacterium | reverse complement strand
AGATAATACTGTAATTCATGAGGGCGAATTTAAAGCAATAAAGCGATATAAAGACGATATTAAAGAGGTAAAAGAGGGATTTGAATGCGGAATCTCTATTGCAAAATATAATGATTTAAAAGTTGGAGATAAAATTGAGGCATTTGAAATTACTACAAATCAATAATATCAATTAATATTTATTCAGCTACTTGATAACGTATTAGATAACGTATGAAGCAATAACAGCAGCATTATACTAAGAAAGCAGTAATATTGATTTCAAGCGATCAAGATTCAAAAATACATATTTACAGTAATTTTATATCAATTGACATATCTTTGATAGAATTTACAGTAAAGACAACTTATATAAGATATTGCATGTAAAACTTAAATAAAAGCGCATATGAAGAATATTTTATATAATAAAAACTTACTTTCTTGGTATATAAGCATAGGCGTTGATAATTTCCTTTATCGCACACCCACAAATCATTTACGCAATCAAACAAAAATATTAGATTCGAAAAATACATTAGCATCCCAAAAAAAAGAAGTTACGCATCTCTTCAAGGAAAAAACGCAGCATATCGCTACGAGTATGAAGACTATACATGAAATTAATGAATTTTTAACTTATAAATTTAATGAGTGCGACTTAAAAAAATACGCACAAAAAACAGTTGTATATGATGGAAATATAAATGCAGATATAATGCTAATTGGCGAAGCCCCAGGCGCAACAGAAGATGCGCAAGGAATTCCTTTTTGTGGACAAAGCGGAAAATTACTTGATGCCGCAGTCAATAGTATAGGCCTATATAGAGAGAAGAATATATTTATAACAAATACAGTATTTTGGCGCCCACCCCAAAACAGAAGACCTACATCACTTGAAATTGAAATATGCAAACCTTTTTTACAAAAAATCATTCATATAATCAATCCAAGCTTAATTATTCTTGTTGGAAGTACGGCAGCTGAATCTCTTTTAGATATAAAAGGAATACCAATGTCTGAGCTTAGAAAGCGTTATTTTAAATATACAAATCAGTTCTTACAAAATCACTCTATAGATTCTGCAGTAATATTTCATCCTTCGTATCTACTTAGAAGATCTACTGAGAAAAAACAAATGTGGCTTGATTTGTTATCTATCAAGGATAAATTTATTGATAATAAAATTCATATTTAATTATGTGATATTAGATCATTTATTCATGTTATTCTATTAGCTACTCATACCTTGATTTTCATGACGACTTTGTGAAAATCTCTCTGCATGAGCCTCGCTTTTTACTGAGTCTTTTGTTTGATGCCCAGCACTTTCAATTTGATCTTTTATTGCATTCTCAACAAGCTCTTCTATACCTCTTAATACAGAAGCGGAATTTGATAAACTCACTTCGGAATTTGACTGCACTCGCTGCGCATCATTTCTTTTATTTTCTTTATGCGTCTCATTTAGTACTGAAGAATCTATTTTAAAATTACCAAATGTATTAGATCTTTCACCTCTCTCTACTGCTAAATTTTCATACTTTTGATATACTGTGTTTGAGCGCACCCCTCTTTCTTGAGAATCCGCAGCTAATAAATCATCTATTTCATCTATTTCATCCATTGATCTACCACCATGACCTTGCTGCATACTAAGTTCATCAAATGCTTTAACGCCATCTTTACCAGCGCCAGGAGCTAGCATTTCTTCATAATCTTTTGCAGAAAATCCCTTTATTAGCATTTCATTTCCAACGCTTGCTACATTAAGCTCTACTTCCAGCGCCTTCCTGTCAATTTGGTTTTCACGCTGACTTATGTATTCATGCTTTATATTTTTGATTACATTTTCTAGATTTGGATCATTTGCAATTGTAGGGTCATTTAAGATTGCTCTTTGCATTACTTGCATTACATGAGTACTGGCCTCTATCTCTAGCTCTTTTGTTGCCATTTCTTGAATAATCTCTGCTTCAGTGCCTAATTTCATATCTTGCAGATGTTCTTTTGTCTCCATTGCATCTTTTATAATGATGTCTTTTTCTCGCTTCATTGTATTTTCTTTTTTTTGAAGCTCAGCTATCATCCACTCACTTGACTCTATTTCTTCGCCTTCTTTATTGTAATGCATTTTATTTATTTCTTGCTTTGCATCTTCTTGAATCTTATCTCTTGCATCATTCATAGCTTTAATTCCCTCATCGTACTGCATTTCTACTTGATTTTTTTCCAGTGCAGCAGTGATAGTGTTATTTTTGGATTGTAGATGCTCTTTTTCTTGTATTAAATTCTGTAATTGATTATTTGCAAGTTTATATAATTCTTGCTCTACTTTACCACCTTTAAACGCTTCAGATAATTTTTTTAACTCTTTTTGTAGTACCTTATTCTCTTTAGTTAATTGAGCTTGAAGTTTCTTTATTGAGTCTTTACTAAGATGAGATGGATTATCTTTTTCTCTTTGTATTTGAGAGGTTATATCTTTGCAGTTAGCTTCACAAACCTTAATAGAATCTATAAGATCATTTTGCATTTTTTGAAATTTTTCACCTAAATCTTTTTTCTCTTGTTGAAATTTAGGC
>JAQCBG010000136.1 GCA_027621485.1 Pseudomonadota bacterium | reverse complement strand
AATCTGCAACTCAGGTCATATGCTAAGAGCTTCTAATAAGCAGGTTAAGATTTAAAAGCTTAAGTGCAGATTTTCTTATTAACCCATTTACCGTTCTCATACACACTCTCAGTTCTACATTGTTTAGTTCCGATAGGAGGAATTGTAGGAGATTGTATGGGTTTAATTTGAGGGGTCTGGATTGGCCGAATAGATGGAGGTTTGATAGCATTTATATCTAGACTAGATTCGCAAACTTGCTTCTGGATAGCTGGAGTTGAAGTGTTATAGTCATGATCAACCCAAACCCATTTACATGCTGCAAAGGTATTTGCAGAAAACATGAAAAAAAAGCAGATCGATGCTTTAGTAAATATTTTATTCATAGTTAATTCCTCATATCTAAACAACATACTCCTTTAATTTGAGTAATGCAAAAATATTCTATTTTTTAGATCCGGTAAAGAAGTGTTTCATATTGAACTGTTTTTTTATTTTTAGGGGTTTAAATAAATACTGTATGTATATATACTATTTTACTGACCGAGAGAAATATATTGTTTACAGAATCGCCGACAAACCTCAATAATTACCTAGTTTCTAACACTTACCTAGAATATGCTTCATTCCTCTTATCTGATGTTGAGTACTTTTTGGAATACACAGATATACCGACTAAAGCTGCAAAATTTTCTCATTTAGAAAAGCGCTTTCAAGAGATTCAAGGTTTAATCAATAGAGGCAGAGATCACTTTCTCTCCGATAACACTGCATTTTATAAGCCCTTTAAATTGCACCTTGATTATTTAAATTGGTTTTATGATGTTACTTTTAAAGACTTTAATGATGTTTTTTCAATGCCAGATGAATCATGCGCTTTAGATGATGAGACCTTGCATGTGATCACAGCATCATTTAGATTTTTTGATGCCTTGCAGGCTTATTTTCCCATAGATCATAATGAATTTTATATTTACGAATCAGCCAAGCTTTCTTCCCAAGCCTTTATTGATTGTTTTGAATCTGGAGAAACTATCTTTTCTGGCAATACTAAACTTAGTATGGAATATACAGAATCAGCATTGGACATGTTGGAAAGGGCGTATCAATCTCTTGATAAAGCAACCTATAGACGCCGAGAATATGATGCGTTGAGCATTTCTGCAAACCCCCAAAGCCAAGATTTTCTCTCTTTCAAGCAATTTCAAGATTTACGTAAAATTTATATTGCTAGCTGTTATCAAGAGAATGTTCTGTTAAAACAGTTATTTTATCTTGCCTCGCTTGATGTCGATGAGAGCACTTCAGACGAAAGCCTCGATGATATAGGCGATAAAGTAGAATTAATTTGTGACAACATACCTGATTTTGCAGCCATTCGAAATGAGTCGGCGCTCTTGATGTTGAGTGCAAGTTTGGTTACAGCAGGCCATGAAATTGGGGATTTTAAGATGTTGTATCCACCCAAAGACTTTTCTAGCATCCTCCAATCAAACTCTTATAAGTATCTTAATAATCTCCCCGTGAAAGTAACTCATTGATGGATATATATAAGTTTTTAAAGGGTTTTGAGCCAGATGATAGAGGAAGGTTTATTTATCAAATATGGGAATTTTCAGATATTGAAATTGAACGAACTCATGACTTTATTCAGCGATTATTTCCTTTAAATGAGCCCAGCGCTTTAAGTTTAAATAAGTTTTATATCGATGATCCAGCGCTCATTGAACGGATTCGTATCGATCCGACGGTTGCAAACAACTTCATCACTTCTAAGAATTTTTTTCTTGGGTTTTTATCGCGCAATGATCAATGGCAGCGCCATCATAATCATAATCAATTACGCATTACCCGAATCATTAAATCTCTTTTACTATTCGTATCTAGAGAAGAGGCAGAATCTTTTCACCAAAATGTATTATCTTTGGTTAATTCAAATGCATTGATTTCAACCAAAGCTTATGACTATTGGAGTCTTGCGCTTGGTGATAAGCCAAAAACACAAGCATGTTAGTTTTAATTCTTGGGGTTGTATTATTATTTTTTAAATTCCATTCAATTTAAACTTATTTTTCCTCCTCAATCCATCGTGGTTTCTTGAGCTTAGTGACAAAAGAATAGCTTCGTCTTTGCATCCAATTCAAAGCACCATTGGTGAATTTATAAACATTTGATCCTAAAGGTCCATAGGCCCTTATATGAATCTCAAAATTATCTCTGTTCCAATATTTAATATAAGTATCTTCATCTATCTCTATCTTTTTAAAGTCAAAGTCCATCTTAGTACTCCTCCTTTCTAAAGAAGAGAACGCAACCTATTTGCTCCTCCACCATTTTGTGTTTAGTAGGTTTATCAAACCTCCATCTTGCTAAGGCTTTAATCCAAGCAGGTGCTTCTTCTGCTCCTTCATACTTAGTATGCTCAGTTAAACAAAATTTAAATGTCTTCCAGTTATCTGCAAGGTCAGTTATAGGTTTGAAAGTTTTTCCATCAGTACAAACTCTTTGCTTGATTCTGTTGTGCTTTGAAAATTCAAAATCCCATCTTCTGTTTTCATCGTAAAGAAACGAAATATCAAAATCCCCATT
>JAQCBG010000135.1 GCA_027621485.1 Pseudomonadota bacterium | reverse complement strand
CCAGTATCAGATATAATGCCAAATACAAGGGAAAATTTAAATAATCTAGTCACCAATTCTCCTTGATGCAACCTAGATATACCTATCATAAAAGATAATGCACTTATCACCATATACAGCAATATTGCCGCTCTTATAAGTGCTATAACTCTTGAATCCTTAGTAACTGTATCTCGTAATTTTTCTGCGGCACTGGATACTTTATTTTCTAAAGTTTTTATAGCACCCTCTATAAATCCAACATCTTCTTGCACCGTTCCTTGTACTATATTTAATAAAAAACATCCGTCATTATCTTCATAATGACGATCCAGAATTTTAAAATATAACTTTCCTCTCATTACATATTCACCCCCTTCAGGATGAACGTCTTTCACGCAGCCATTGCTATCGCAAACATATGTTGCATCAAGTGAAAAATAATTTTCATATACCGCACTTTCTTGACCATCTCCTTCATTAATTTGCCTCCCTTTTTTCAATGGAGACATTCTAAATGTACGAAAATATTTAGGTGATAATGAAAGTGCATGAGCTAAATTATTTGGATCCTCATAACTTCCATTTCTGCTAATTGCTATAAGTCCATAAAGCCCCCATCCCTCACCCGCTTCTGAGCCTATCTTACACGGTATTTTTTCAAGATCAGAATCTATAATCTTACCTCCCTGCATACAAACTTTATGATCTGGGTCATTTTTATCGCAATCAATCATTTGACATTTTGGCAAATCACCGCCCATTTGACCCCAAGGTAACCATTCTCCAGAGACAATAACCTTTAGATGCGATCTCTCTGGATTTACCGAATCTGGCCTTACTCCTGTTGTAAAAAAACCAGAATCTATCCATCGCGCAACTTGCTCTCCTTTTGGCTCCGCTTTTATTAAATTTGTAGTACCACTTGTATTATTTGCATCTGGATTTGCTGGAATTACTAAAAAACCACCAGAACCAAAATCATCTGCCGCTATGCATGAACCATCCCCAGAACTACATGAAGAAGTGCCGTAAGAACTCTGCAGAGAAAAAAATAATAATAATGCTACATATAAAATTCTCTTATTCATACGGCATTCTTTTTATTTTGTTGAATCATCTTTTTTTATAATTTCCGCTATGGATTGTATAGTGTGCTCTCTTTGCACAGTACCTCCTTCTTGTGAAGATTGAGTTAAATCATTATCTTGCGAATCTTGAGACTGCACTTTAGTATTTGATATTTCAAAAGATTTTACATCACCTCTTTGCTGCGTAATATCTAGATTATCTTTTGGATCTATTTCTAAAGGCATTGCATTTGTATTTTGTGTCAATGAATCTTCTGTTGCATCTTTTTGCTCTGACTCAAAGGCATCATTAGCATTATTTGTTATATTACCTTCATTTTTATTATCTTCTAAATCACCTTCATCAGAAGATTTATCGACTGACTCTTTTTTACTTGTCTCTGTTTGATGTTGCGCATCTGATGCACCTCTATTTATTTCATGAGCTTTATTATCTGTATTATTTTTTCCATTATCTTTATTATCATCCTTATCTTCAGAGGATTGCTTCTCATTTACAGAAGATTTTGCACCATCATCAATTCCAAGAGTTCTTTTTAAATCTCCTAATTTAGATTCATATTGTAATTCTTTTTTGGAAAGATTTTTAGCCTGAGATGAATAATGTGCGTTCATTCTCTTTGCTCTTTCATCTCTTGCTGCGCTATCTAAACCTAAAAACCTAGTTGTAAAACCACCTATATTCGTAAAGATATTAGATTTACTTGCAATACCTGCTACATCTAAACCAACAAAACTTCCTGTTGCAATTGTCGTTGCAATTGATGAGCAAAAGTCAACAAATACATGCATTGACTGAGCTATTATTAAAAAGAAAAAAAGAGCCGAAAGTGAGCTAATTGGAGAGCCTACGAAATTATCTGGTGGAGCATGACTTGATGAGAGAGTAATAAAGCCTGGCACAATACATATATCAACAATTCCAGGAAGATAAAAGCCAAGCCAACATACTTTACATGCTGTAAATCCAAGTGTTGTGTAGAGACCAGCAAGTAGTAGTGTATTTAAAAAAGCAACCGCAGTAAAGACAAAAATAGGCTGTAATGTAAAAGATAAAATCTGCTTAAGCCAAGAATCAAAGAAAGTTTTTGTATATTTAAATAAAATCATTGGTATAAATATTGGAGCAATTAAAAACATTATTCCCATACCAATTAATGATACGATGTATATCATTACTGATTTTGTAATACATATTACATATGATACTGCAGATATAATGACTATAATTGCAAATATAAAGCCAAGAAGACCAGAGAAAATTAAAGCAGTAATTTTAATCCAAACTGCGCTGCTAAAAAGATGAGAAAATGGAGCATCAAATACAGAGAATATTAAATATGGATTTTGCATTATCTCTTCTTCTGTATAACTAACAGTATACATTGGAGAAATCATTTTACCTATCAATTCAATTGAGCCATTTTTTGCAAAATCAAAGATATACTCACTAAAGAAATCAAAACTCTTGTCAGATATTAAGATTAAAACCAATGAAATCTTAAA
>JAQCBG010000134.1 GCA_027621485.1 Pseudomonadota bacterium | reverse complement strand
AAAATTTGCTCAAGACGAACAATCTCATCTTACACTCTCCATTATAGCAATGGTGAATTTTATATTACCAATTTTCATTTGCGCTCAATACGGAGAGGCTATAGAGAATCAATTTTTTTATATTAAAATTTGCGCAGCTATATTCTTTTTCCCTATCTTTACAATAAAATATTCAAATATAAAAATTAACAGTATCGTATATGGATTATATATACATTTTGTAATATTTATAATTTTATCACTATTACCATTCTATATACTATTAGCTCATCAACAAAACATAGTATGGGCTTTAAGTGCTGTTTTTAGTATATTTTTATTGCTACTTACAATTCATACAAGATATTTCGTTATTTTTTCTATACTTGGATTCTTCTCTGCATATTTTTATTTATTTAATATAGATTCAAGAGAAGAAATACTACATACATCTTCTCATAAAACAATTGCAATTCTCTTGTATGTAATAATTCCTCTTTTACTTACTAAAGTCTTTTTAATGCTCAAGAAAGATGCTCATTATCAAAAGCACGCACAGCAAATGCAAGTATTTAGTGGCGCAATAGCTCATGAAGTTAATGCACCAATAGCGGCAACAAAAACATTAGCTATGACTCTTCTTGATATAGCAAATGAAATTATTGAATCAAAAGAAAATCATTATATCTCATCAGATAATATGCGTCATAATATTATTATGAATGATGAAGATTTCAAAATGTTTGTTGAAATTCTACCTAAGGATCTACTCTATACAGCAAATGAAGCGCAAAAAATAATTCATATGCTATTACTATTATTGAGACATGAGGCAATTGAGAAAAAAGAACAGCATTCAATGCTTACTACTGTCACAGAAATATTAGATAGTGGGTTATTTGACAATAATAGAATTCATTTCAGACAAGAAAATGACTTTGAATTCAAAGGACCAAAGCAGCATATTAAACAAATTATCCAAAACTTAATCTCCAATGGATTAAAGCATGGGGGAGATAATGCTCAAATAACTATCTGGATATCTAGTAATACATTATATGTAAAAGATAATGGTATTGGAATTGATCCAAAACATATCAAGTATATATTTAAACCTTTTTATACAAGTAGTAAAAGTGGAACAGGTATAGGACTTGCACTTTGTAATATTATTGCAATCAATCTAGGAGGGCGAATAAGATGTACATCTAAATTTGGAGAATATACAGAATTCGCACTCTCTCTACCACATTGCTGAACTTGTATTAAAAATTTTATTCCTTATTTCCCAATATATAATTGACGAGGTCTACCTATTTTTTGCTCCGAATCTTCAATCATCTCTTTCCACTGCGCAACCCACCCTGCTGTACGAGCAACAGCAAACATAACAGTAAACATACTAGTTGGAATTCCAAGAGCTCTGTATATTATACCAGAATAAAAATCAACATTTGGGTATAATTTACGCTCTATGAAGTAATCATCTTGCAATGCAATTTCCTCAAGTTTAGATGCAATCTCAAGTAAAGGATCATCTGTAATATTTAATGCCCTCAATACATCAGAGCAAGTATCTTTCAGTACAGCTGCGCGCGGATCATAATTTTTATAAACTCTATGACCAAAGCCCATTAATCTAAATCCATCTTTTTTATCTTTTGCCATTTGAATATATTCCATCACTCTAGAAGGATCTTGAATCTCATTGAGCATCTTAATTACAGCTTCGTTAGCACCTCCATGAGCAGGCCCCCAGAGTGATGCAATACCAGCACCTATCACAGCAAAAGGATTTGCGCCAGAGGAGCCAGAAAGTCTTACAGTTGAAGTCGAAGCATTTTGCTCATGATCTGCATGTAAAATCAGTAACTTATTGAGCGCATCTGAGAGTATTGGATTTTCTATATATTTTTCCGCAGGCACACCAAACATCATTTTCAATAAATTTGCGCTATAAGAAAGACTATTATCTGGATATATAAAAGGTTGACCTATAGAATATTTATGAGCCATTGCAGCAAGAGTTGGCATTTTTGCTATAAGTTTAATGACAGCACCATCAACTTTTTCTTTATCTTTGATATCTAAGTCATCGTGATAAAATGCAGAGAGAGACGCAACACCCCCAACCATAATAGACATTGGATGCGCTGAGCGAGGAAAGCCTCTATATAAAAACTGCAACTGCTCATGAACCATTGAATGTCTATTGACTCTAATATTGAGCTCTTCTTTTTGATCTGAATTTGGCAAATCCCCATAGAGCAGTAAATGCACAACATCTATAAAATCATTATTTCTTGCAAGAAAATCTATGGAATAACCTCTATGCTCTAGTAATCCTTGATCTCCGTCAATATAAGTTATTGAGGATCTACAAGATGCTGTAGACATAAAGCCTGGATCATATGTAAATAATCCTGATTTAGAGTATAATTTTGTAATATCAATGACAGATGGGCCTTTTGTAGATTCTAAAACAGGTAACTCAATCTCTTTATTCATGTGCGGAATATTTATAATCACATGTTTTTTTGATTCATTTTGCATGATAACTTCCTTAGTACCAAATATTTACATTTATCAATCAAATAT
>JAQCBG010000133.1 GCA_027621485.1 Pseudomonadota bacterium | reverse complement strand
CCTCTTCTTTCTATTTTTTGGATTTTTTTTATCACTATCCCAATTAAATTATCAATTATTTTCCCTGCCTTATACCGGCAAAAACAACTCATAATAAAACTAAATTTTTCACTATTAACTTTTCTTATCTCTAATAATTTCTTAGGTCCTTTAATTGAGACTTCATCGTGATATTTTTTTAATAATTTTGGCGTAACTTTACTATTTAATGCTCTATCTAGCACTTTTGTATCTTTGATATATTTTAGCTTTTCTATTTCTTCTTCTATTGTAAATGTTGATATTTTGCCAGGATTGCCTTTTAATACAGTATATTTTAACTCTCCATTTGTAGTTTCTTCTTTAAGTAAATCTTTTAACCCTTTTTTATTGCACTTTGTTAATTCTCGATGGTTTGTTTTAAAAAGACTGGCTTCATATTTGATGAATTCTTTGTTTAGATACCTTGTCAACTCATCCATCGCTGGTCTTTCTATTTTTTGGCTGTATAAATAACTACATACTTCTTTAGCTACTCTTTTTTTAGTATAACCCTGTGTTAATAAATTTTCATCTATATATTTATTAACGTTTTTTTTATTGGTACTATCCAACCTTGAGAATCCATAATAATCCCTTATCTCCTGATTATACAACCTGTCGCTTCTTGTATTATATTGATATTTTGCAATCTCTTTTTTGCTTGTTTTTAACTGCTTTATAATAAATCCCACTACAATATCTGGCATCTCATCAATTTTCTCTGGCAAATAACCATATAAACTATAATGTTTCATTTTTAATGCATACACTATCTTAGACACTTTCATGTTCGATATAAATTGCTCGTTTGCAGATAGTGTCCAATTTTCAATTAATTCTATATGCGTCCAATGGCTTTTCATATTCCCAAATTTTATTAGTTCCGAGAAGTACAGGTGAGGCTACTCTTTTTCTTTTTATTACTCTTTATCCTGCTTATTTATTTGACTTTTATATCAAATATCCTTACTGTGTCAACCTCTATTATTAATTCACTATTCCTTAATGCGAGATTTTAAGTTTTTTATCAAATTAAAACTAGGTAAAATTTCATTACTTATATACTTGTATCGCTCTGATTAACAGTCTTCTAAAGAATCTCTAAAAAATTAATCACATTCTTCTCTTAATAACTTTAATTCTTTGTACTCACCTAATTACCACATGTTCGGAGCTTGCCTTGCCGTTTTCGCAAGTTCCCTGAACCTACCCCTACTAGGACTATTTCTAACATCATCAGTATCTGCTTTAAAAGTTACTCCTAATATACCAATTGTATACTTTGTACTTGACACATTATGTTTTGCTAATATATCTAAAATTTTTATTCCTAATTTTTTCATTCTGCTATTGTTATAATTATATATAGATTTAATTATAGGACATTCTATATTTTCTGCATTAGCTGTATTTAGTAATGCTTTAGTGTCTTTTGGAAGACAAGATCCTCCAAATCCAGGACCTGGATTTAAATAAGAATGGCCAATTCTCTTATCAAAACCCATACCATAGACAATATCCTTAATATTACATTCTAATACTTCAGAGATATCAGCTATTTGATTTATAAAAGATATTCTTGTTGCTAGGTATACGTTAGAAGCATATTTTATCAATTCTGCAGTTTTATTATCTGTGTGTATAATTGGCACTTTTAGTGTATTAAAATAAGCATAAAGCTTTGAAATTACTTTTTTTGCATATTCAGAATCTGTGCCTATTATAATTCTATCAGGAGTCATAAAATCGTTTATAGCTAGTCCTTCTCTTAAAAATTCTGGATTTGAAACAATATGGCAATTTATATTTAAAGTGATTTTATTTAAATGTCTTTTGATTTTATCGGCAGTTCCTACTGGTACTGTAGATTTGATTATAATAATAACCTCTTCCTTAGCATTTTTAATAATATCTTTTAATGCCTCATTGATATATTTCATATTTATTACGCCACTTTCTTTAAGTGGTGTTCCAACTGCGACTATAATGATCTGATTTTTACTTAAAAAAGTTTTATTATAAGTAAAAAACAAATTTTTATTTGCAATGTTTTTCTCTAATAAATTTTTTAAGTTAGGTTCATATATTTGACATACTCCTTCCGATAAAGCTTTGATTTTTAACTTGTCATTGTCAATACATACTACCGTATGTCCTAGTTCTGCCAAACAGACTCCTGTCACTAATCCAACATAACCTACTCCAACTATTGTAATTTTCATACTATTGATTATTTCTATTCAGTGTGAGGCCTGAGTTGTGTAACTTTCGTACAAAACACATTTGGACGTAGTAAGGGTGGTATGTGTGGGAAAAATGATAAAAGTATAAGCAACTGTGTTTAAAAAGAAATATTGATATCATATAATTGTTGTTTAAGAATAGCATTTAAAATAATAATAAGTTTACGGATACAGGCAGTGATGGCAACCTTTGCCTTTTTTCCATTATCACGCAAGCATTGATAAAAAGTTTTTATTTTGAGATTGTATCTAAGTGCAGATATTACAGCCATATAAAGAGTAGAGCGTACTATTCCCCTTTCTCCATATATAGAACAATAGCCTTTTCTTTTTCC
>JAQCBG010000132.1 GCA_027621485.1 Pseudomonadota bacterium | reverse complement strand
TAAACAACTTGCTTCTTTTTGAGAATTCATTTATACCCTTTGAGAATATAGTATTTAATAGATCTTTACCATTCTTTAAGTTTTATGAGAAAAGTTTTTGTTTTTGGCGCTATTGCTTTGTTACTATCTTCTTGTAGCAGCGTTCAAAATACAGGTGAGCACCTTACTTCTTTTGATGATTCTACTAATAAATATGCCGAATCCAGAGAAGATATTCTTTCGTTATTTAAAGAATCTGGAGATAGAGTTTTTTTTAGCTTTGATAGCTCAGAACTTTCAGACGATGCTAAATGTATACTGGAAAAACAAGCAGAACTTATAAAGCAATATTCAAATGTAGAATTTGTGATAGAAGGTCATTGCGACCCAAGAGGAACTCAGGAGTATAATATCGCACTAGGGCACTTGCGCGCTGATAGCGTATTAAGATACCTCGTAGGATGTGGCGTCAAAAAAGAAGCTCTTACAGCAATTAGTTACGGAAAAGAGAGGCGCGCTTCAAATGGCACTACTAAAGAGGCATACACACTAGATCGCAGAGCAGTAATTACAATAAAATAGCTGCTATTTAAAAAGAAGAGAAAAAGAGGAGGAGGATCTGATTCCCTCTTTCGCTTTTTTTCTTATTGATTTTATTGATTTTATTGTTTTTTTGAAAACATATTAAACATATTAAAAAGTAGGATTTTTTCAGGAAGATTTTCCCTAGCATCTCTCTTTTAGCATATTTGTTTGTTTTATAAATTTCAATAATACACGCTCCTGTATTATCTTTTATTGATTATCCTCTCACTTTCTTTTTGCATTCTAATTACTTAGAATAATAAAATTGCGCAAAAAGAAAATTGTTTTTGCGTTTTTTTATCCTTAATTTTCTTTTATTCTTATAGGTGCAAGCTTTAGAGATGCGCAAAGAGTCTTCTTTTATAAAGACTTCTTTCTTTGTTTATTTCCTAATCTCTGTTTTATTATTCTCCTCTGTTTATAATGCCACTATTGAATGATGCAAGCAGCACCATACCGTATACTAATTCTTATCCAAAAGAAGAAAGTTTCTGTGATGATTGCATGTCACCTTTACCATATAACTCGGCCGAATGCTTTTCTATCACTTTATGAAGATTTTGCTTATGATCTTTGAATGCAATTAATTGCTTACCTCCAAGATTACTAATTGCTATCTTATTTATGGTTGAAGGATTAATTTGCTGACCATTAGCATGAACTTCGTAGTGCAAATGAGCGCCCTTTGCCATACCAGTTGCTCCAACATACCCTATCACACTTCCTTGCTTTACTTTCACGCCATCTTTTATTCCACTAGCAAATTTATTTAAATGAGCATATAGCGTTTCGTATTTTTCATTATGCCTTATCTTAATATAGTAACCATAGGATTTACTATATTTTGCAAGCTGCACTCTCCCACTTCCTGCAGCTAAAACAGGCGTGCCTTTTAATGCAGCATAATCAAGTCCTTTATGCATCTTTGAATAACCAAGTATCGGATGTATCCTCTTTCCATATCCAGAGCTAATTCTTGCGCTTGTTACAGGCGTGCGAAGTAACGAATGCTTTATGCTAGTGCCATTTGGATGAAAATATTCAGATCTCCCGTCTTTAAAATCATATCTATATATCTCCATTGGAGAATTCTTAGATTCTAAAGATGCATATAAAATATTCTTTCCTCTAAGCATCGTACCTTTTTCATTAACCCTATAAGTATATAGTACTTTAAATTTAGCGCCCTCTATAATATCACGCTGAAAATCTATCTCATACCTCAATAATCCAATTAATTCATGCAAAATATTGGAAGGTATGCCACTCTCAATTCCATCTTTATATAAACTATTTAATACTTTACCTTCTGCAAATGCTACTTTTTCATATTTTGCAAGAGGCATAAGAGATGCCGAGTAATTATTTGATGCAGAGGATTTTGTAATTTCAATATTTGCATCTGGTAAATCTAGTATAAGCCTATCATTTGCATCCTCAAATATACTTGAAAAATTTCCAGAGAATATAAATTTAATTTGCTTTCCAACCTGTATATTTGAAATATTATACACCTTGCTTATAGCATTTGCAATTTTATGCGAATCTCCAGCGCTAAAGCCTGCGTGCTGAAGAATAGCGCAAAAAGTATCACCACTTTCAATGTTAATAGATACTCTATTACTACTTTCATTCTTTATTCTAGAAGATACTCTATGAAACTTTTTAGGACTGTCATTTCCTGAGTCTATATTCTTTATAGTTGATGCTTTGATTTTCCGATTGTCATTATTTTGAGGTCTTAGCTCACCTACAATATTTTCATAAAATGAAAGTGGAGATGTAATATTTCCATCAAATACACCAAAAACTCCAGCGAATACTTGAAAAGCCCAAGCAGAAAAAAATGTAAAAGAAGTCAATGTACTAAATTCAAAAACTATTAATTATTTTAAAGCTCTTTATCTATTTAAATAAAGGGCACTGAAGAGTACTGTGAAGATACCATAAAAGAAATAATCAGACAATAACGTACGCTATACTCACAAACAACAACATTACATTTATCAAAATTATAAGATTTATAATTGAATAACGTAACATTTTATACA
>JAQCBG010000131.1 GCA_027621485.1 Pseudomonadota bacterium | reverse complement strand
AATTAAAGAATTAAACCCAAAATCAACAATTATAGCAGTGCCTAGCCTTTCTCTTGTAAAGCAAACCTTAGAGGTTTACTTACGAGAAATGGTAGCTAATAAAGCTAGTGTAAAATGGTTGTGTATCTGTTCAGATGAGGGAATAGGGAAAAATGATGATGTTGCATTCTTCACAGATAATTTAGGAGTTCCATGTCAAACAGACCCTAATTACATTGAGAGTTGGTTAAAAGCAAATAAAGAGGAGAATAAAGTCATTTTCACTACCTATCAAAGTGGTAGAATCATTGCAGAGCTTTCCAAAAAACTCAAGATAACTTTTGATGTTGGAATTTTTGATGAAGCGCATAAGACAGTAGGTGCTGAAACTAAACTATTTAGCCATCTTTTATTTGAAAAGAATATCAACATCACAAAGCGGGTGTTTATGACTGCAACCGAGCGATTTTACGCTGGTTCTAGAGATGATATTATCTCAATGGATGATGAGGATATCTACGGAGAAACATTCACTCAAATGAGCTTTAAAGAAGCCATTGATGCTGAGCTTTTAACCGACTATAAGGTTATAACCATTGATATTAAAAAGTCTGAAATAGCAGAGTTTATAAAAGACAATAATCTTGTACAACTAAATAGCAGATGGAAGAAAGAAACAGAAGCTAGATCCTTAGCCTCAATGCTAGCTTTGAGAAAAGCTATGAAGCGCTTTAATATCAAAAATGCTGTATCATTTCACTCGTCTATTGAAAAAGCTGTTAGGAATAAAGAGCTTCAGAAATACATCACAGAGACCTATAATTATAAACCAATCGATACCTACACTGTTTCTGGTAAGATACCTACCACCAAACGGAATGATATAGTTCAGGAGTTTGCTAAATCTCCAAAGGCCTTAATTACAAATGCTCGTTGTTTAACAGAAGGGGTTGATGTCCCAAACATTGATTGTATTGTATTTGCTGACCCAAGAAAAAGTAAAGTTGACATTGTACAAGCTCTAGGTCGAGCGCTTAGAAAGAAAGATGGTAAAGATTGGGGTTATGTTATTCTTCCAGTTGTTTATGATGGAGACACTAATGAAATAGATAATGATAACTTTAATGAAATTCTCTCTATTGTAAGAGGCTTAGCTGCGAATGATGAGCGAATAGTAGAGTATTTCAAAGATAAAAGTTTAGGAGAGGGCTCAAAAGGAAAATCTGGGGGTGTTGAGCTCTTTGAAATGATTTCTGAAACCCTTTCAGAGTCAGACTTTGCAGAACAGCTTTCAATCAAACTTTGGGAGAAATTGTCAAGGTTTAGCTGGATGCCTTTTGAAGGGGCAAGGGAATATGTGCGCAAACTTAATTTAAAAAGTGTTAAAGAATGGGAAAAATTCAATAAAAATGAATTGCCTAATAATATTCCATCTTCTCCAAGATACGCCTATAAGGATAAAGGTTGGATTAGTTGGGGGGATTGGCTAGGTACTGGATTTGTTTCATTAAAAAAAAGAGAATATTTACCATTTAATCAGGCAAGAGAATATGTTTGGGAATTAGGATTAAAAAACAATTCACAATGGTCTAATTTTTGTAAATCAGGGGAAAAACCATCAAGTATTCCTAGTAATCCACGCATATATAATGAGTTTTTAAGTATTCCTGATTGGATAGGAACGCGTAAGGGTTGGACTGGAGAATACTTACCATTTAGTCAGGCAAGAAAGATTGTAAGGGAATTTAATTTAAGGAATAATACGGAATGGTTAGAATTATGTAAATCTGAAAAATTACCAGCAGATATTCCTAAAACGCCGAGAGAAATTTATAAAGAAAAAGGATGGGTTAGTCTAGGAGATTGGTTAGGTAATGGAAGAGTTGCAGATGGTAATCAAAACTGGCTTAGCTGTAAAAAAGCTCAAGATTTTGTTGTAGCGCTAAACTTAAAATCTGGAAAAGAATGGAAAAATTTCTGTTTATCGGGTCAATTACCCTCAAATATTCCTAAAACACCTTGGCAAGTTTACAAAAATGATGGTTGGGTTAGTATGGGAGAATGGCTTGGTACAAGAATAATATCAACCAATTTAATACTTTGGAGAGAATTTAAAGAAGCTAGAAAATTTGCAAGGAACCTAAAATTAAAAAATTTTAATGAATGGCTTGAGTTTACTAAAGCTGATAGTTTTCCGAGGGATATTCCAGCGTACCCAAACAATGTATATAAAAATTTAGGTTGGAAGGGAAATGGTGATTGGCTAGGTTATCAAAGTAATTTTGACAAAGAGTTTGTTGGTTTTGATGAGGCAAAACAAATAATGATTGATTTTGGTATTAAATCTGTGAATGAGTACAGAGTTTTTTATAAGAAAAATAAATCAAAGAATTTACCTGCTGCACCCAATCTAATTTATAAGAATAAAGGTTGGACTAGCTTTGGAGATTTTTTTGGAACTTATAAAAAAGCTAATTATGACATCAAATACAGGAAGTTTGAGGATGCAAGAGATTTTGCTAGAAATTTAAATCTTAATTCCGTTAAAGAATGGAGAGAGTGGTGTTCAAAAAACAATTTACCAAAAGATATCTCTGCTAGTCCTCATAAAACATATAAAGAATCAGGTTGGATTTCTTGGC
>JAQCBG010000130.1 GCA_027621485.1 Pseudomonadota bacterium | reverse complement strand
AAATTTATTCAAAATTTAGTTCAATTTAATTTTTAATAAAAAATAAATATGCTAGAAATGAAATTTGTTTAATAAGAAATGAAGTTTATTTAATGAATGATTAATTTTAATAAATGATTAACTTTTATTTCCTGTATTGTTATAACGTAAATCTCTAATACTTTTTTAATGTTTGATATCATTTTTTATATAATAAGTATTTTACTTCTGATATCAAGTTGTTTTGTTATTACAGTTTCTAGACCTGTTTATGCAACTTTGCTCCTCATATTTGCTTTTTTTAATGCTGTAATTCTTCTTCTGATGATTGGTGCTGAATATGTGGCAATAACGCTACTGATAGTTTATGTTGGCGCTATTGCAGTCTTGTTTCTTTCTGTTGTAATGATGTTAGATGTGGAGAGAATAAAATCTCAAAATAAAAATCCTTCTTTATTTGTTGGAGTTTTGTTAAGTACCATTGCGTTGTTTGAATTTTTATACGTTCTTAATCAAGATGGAATATATAATAATGTTACTATAGCAATGAATTCATTACCTTATAATAATATGATGACCAATACAGAAGCAATAGGTGCGAATTTATATACTAGATATTTAATAGAGTTTCAGGCATCGGGCGCTATTTTACTTTCTGCTATGATTGGAGCCATTTTACTTGCGCTTCATAAAAAGAAATCCGTAAAGAGGCAAAATATCACAGAACAAATTATGATGACTAATAGGCAAAATTCAGTCCGTCTTGAAAATCCAAAAATCAGAGATGGAATTACTTATATAGAGGAATGCAATAAATGAATAATATTCAATTTATTTTAGAAGATCCAATTCTTCGATATATAATTTTATCCTGCATTCTTTTTGTAATTGGATTTTGTGGTATTGTAATAAATAGAAAGGGTTTGATTTCGATTTTAATGTCTTTAGAAATTATGCTACTTGCGGTAAGTATTGCATTCACAACTTTTGCAATTGCACTTAATGATTTACATGGTCAAATTTTTACTGTGTTTATCTTAACTGTTGCGGCGGCAGAAGCTGCAATAGGTCTTGCAATTATAGTTAGTATATTTAGAGAGAAGGATAATATAAATATTTCAACAATTTCAGACATGAAGGGGTAAAAGAATGTTGAGTATTGAAAATATCGCGCTTTTTATAATATTCTCTCCTCTGTTTATTTGTATTTTTACAAGATATTTGGGGTCTTGCGTTTCAAAAACTTTTAGCAGTGTGTTTGCTTCTATTGGAATTTCCATTACAGCTGCTTTATCTTGGTACTTATTTTTACTAAAACTCAATAATCAAGATGACATAATTCATATTACAATAACGAATTGGTTTAATATTAATGAATTTAGTGCAAATTGGGCTCTTTATATAGATTCTATAACAATCCTTATGATGGTTGTTGTACTCTCTGTATCTGCGCTTGTGCATATATATTCAATTGGATATATGAGGCATGATAACGCTAAAGGGAAATTTATGTCGTATTTATCTCTCTTTACATTTTTTATGTTGATTTTAATTTCAGCAGATAATTTTGCGCAACTTTTTGTTGGATGGGAGGGTGTTGGGCTTAGTTCTTATTTACTTATAAATTTTTGGTTTCATAAGCCTTCTGCGAATAATGCAGCAACAAAAGCATTTTTAGTAAATAGAGTTGGGGACGTAGGCCTTGCACTTGGTGTATTTTTAATTGCTTATCATTTTGGTACATTAGAATACAAGGCAGTTTTTACAAAAGTAGAAAATTTCTCAAATCATTACATATCTATTTTAGGATTTAAAGCTCATACAATTACAGTAATTTGTTTATTATTATTTATAGGTTGCATGGGTAAATCTGCGCAACTTGGATTGCATGTTTGGCTTCCAGATGCAATGGAAGGGCCAACTCCAGTATCTGCATTAATACATGCAGCAACAATGGTAACTGCGGGTGTATTTTTGCTCGCAAGGTGCTCTATGCTCTTTGAGTATTCTGAATTTGCATTAAATGTAATAACAATTATTGGAAGTATAACTTGCATTTTTGCGGCGACAATTGCAGTTACTCAGTCTGATATTAAAAAAATAATTGCATATTCCACATGTAGTCAACTTGGTTATATGTTTTTTTCATGCGGTGTTTCTGCATATTCTGCTGCTTTATTTCATTTATTTACGCATGCTTTTTTCAAAGCATTACTGTTTCTTGGTGCTGGTAATGTGATTCATGCGACTTTAGATGAGCAAAATATCTTTAAAATGGGAGGTCTTGCGCGAAAAATAAAAATTACCTATGCATTTTTCTGGATTGGCTCTCTTGCTCTTGCTGGTATTCCACCATTTGCGGGATTTTTTTCAAAAGATGCAATACTTGAAGCTGCCTATGCAAAAGGTGAATATATGGCTTATTTTTTTGGTATTGTAGCTGCATTTTTAACAGCATTTTATTCTTGGCGCCTAATATTTGTTGTTTTTCATGGTAATTCTAATATATCGCATGAGCAGAGTAAAAAAATACATGAAGCAGAAGGTATTATGATTTTTCCTCTTATTTTTCTTGCAGTTGGCAGTATTGCATTTGGTGCAATTGGTGCGTTGCGCTGGAATATGGAGAGCGCAGCATCTAATTTTTGGAATAATGCAATAA
>JAQCBG010000129.1 GCA_027621485.1 Pseudomonadota bacterium | reverse complement strand
AGTTATAAAATCTATCATTTGTTCTTATAAAGTTATATTATTTGCCGTATTTAATGAGTATATTTTATTGAAAATCAATGGTTAAATTTGCATGAATTAATTCAATCTTCTTTACGAGCATTCTTTTTTTACATATAATCTGCATTTCGAAATATTCTCATATGGGTTTAGTAAATTTTGTCTGATAAAGCTATAAAGCATATAAGTATAGAGCAGGAAGTGCAGCAATCTTATTTAGAGTATGCGATGAGCGTTATTGTAAGTCGCGCGCTCCCAGATTCTAGAGATGGATTAAAGCCTGTACATAGAAGGATTCTTTATGCAATGCATGATACTGGCAATACTTATGATAAGCCATATAGAAAATCTGCAAAAATAGTTGGTGAGGTACTTGGTAATTATCATCCGCATGGAGATGCGCCTGTTTATTCTTCCATGGTAAGAATGGCTCAAACATTTTCACTAAGAGAAACTCTTATAGATGGACAGGGTAATTTTGGCTCTGTTGATGGAGATCCTCCAGCTCAAATGCGTTATACAGAAGTACGTTTACAAAAGATTTCAGAAAGCTTACTTCAAGATATAGCCTCAAATACCGTTGATTTTCAAGATAATTATGATGGCTCAACTAAAGAGCCAAAAGTGCTTCCAGCAAGATTTCCCAATCTTTTAGTTAATGGTGCAGGTGGTATTGCAGTTGGAATGGCAACGAACATACCTACTCATAATCTTTCTGAGGTAATGGATGCATGTATTGCGCATCTGGCAAATCCAGAAATTAGTGTAGATGAGCTCACCAAATATGTTCCAGGTCCAGATTTTCCAACTGGAGGGGCAATAATAGGAATGGAAAAAGCAAAAATTGCTCTTATTACGGGCAGGGGTAGTGTGCCAATTAGGGGTAGTGTCGATTTTGAATCTGATCAAAAAAAAGAGGCAATTATTATTCAAGAATTACCTTATCAGGTTAATAAAGCGGATCTTATTCAATCGATTGAAGCTTTGGTAAAAGACAAAGTGATAGATGGAATTACAGAGATAAGAGATGAGAGTAATAAACTTGGAATTAGGGTTGCAATTGACATCAAGAAAGGCTTTGAAAAAGATGTCATACTGAATTCATTGTATAAATACACTCAATTACAAACTTCTTTTGGAGTGAATATGCTTGCTCTTTCTCGAGGTAAGCCACTTGTAATGAATTTAAAAGATATAATTTCAAATTTTATTACTTTTCGCGCAGAAGTTATAACAAGGCGCACTAAATTTTTATTACAAAAAGCAAGGGAGCGTGCTCATATTCTGGTAGGACTTTTGATTGCGGTGAGTAATATAGATGTTGTCATTTCTTTAATAAGAAGTTCTAAAGATGTTCTCACTGCTAAAGAAGAGCTTTTAAAGCGATCTTGGAATATTCATGAAATAGAAAGCTTCTTAAATTTAATACAAGATATAAATAACAAGGTAAAAGAAGATAGATATTTTCTCACAGAGCATCAAGTAAAGGCAATATTAGAGATGCGACTTCAGCGCTTGACTGCACTTGAGAAAAGTAAAATTGATGATGAATTAAATGAACTTGCAAAGATAATAAAAGATTATATTGAAATTCTTACCGTAAGAGAGAAATTAAATTCTGTCATGAGATTAGAATTTGAAGATATTAAAAGCAAATTTTCGACTCCGCGGCGTACAAAATTTATTGAAACAGATATTGTAAGCGACTTAAGTTTAATACCAAAAGAAGATGTGGTAGTAACATTTACAAAAGGAGGTTATATAAAGCGTAATTCATTAGATGTATATAAAGCGCAAAAAAGAGGAGGAAGAGGCAAATCTACAATTGATGTTCAAGAGGATGATATAACATGTGATGTTATAATTACGCACACTCATGCTTCTTTATTATTCTTCTCAGATGTAGGAAAGGTATACAAGCTTCCAGTGCATAAACTTCCAATGTCATCTTTGCAAAGTAGAGGTAGAGCTATTGTAAATCTTCTTCAACTTTCTGATGTTAATGAAAAAATTACAAATTTAATGCAAATGCCAGAAGATGATGAGGATTTGTATTTAATGTTTGCAACTGCAAAAGGAAAGGCTAGAAGAAATGCTATAGCAGATTTTGCAAATATTAATGCTAGCGGCAAGATAGCAATTAGAATGGATGATGATGAAAAATTAGTTGGCGTTGTATGCTGTAGGCAGGAAGATCATATATTCCTTGCAACAAAATATGGTAAGGCAATTAGATTTCCAGTTGATGCAATAAGGGTATTTAAAAGCAGAACATCAGATGGAGTGCGCGCTGTTAAACTTATAAAAGAAGATGATAGGGTTATTTCTATTGCTGCTTTAAAAGGCTCTAGTGCTGAAATAGAAAAGCGTGATGAATATTTAAAGATACCTGTGCAAAAAAGATTAAAGATTGCTCAGTCATTTGAGAATGCTCAAAATATATTGCAAAAAATTCCACTTCTCTCTTTGAGTGCAAAAGAATGTTTTGATATGGCGGTGCGTGAAGATTTCATTGTATCTATTACAGAAGATGGGATGGGTAAATGTACATCTGCATATGAATATCGCATAACAGATAGGGGCGGTAGTGGAATTACAAATATAATACTGAAAACGTGTGGCGTTATT
>JAQCBG010000003.1 GCA_027621485.1 Pseudomonadota bacterium | reverse complement strand
CATGCATCACATGCTTTGGATATATTGATCAAATACAAATTTCAGAACAACCTGAAAAAGAAGCAAAGAACATAGAGGTAGAAAAAATGCTTGAAGAATATATGAATGAACTTCGTAATATGCCATCGCTGGAAGCTGTTATGGATGCAAATCACAACATAACAAAAAATTTTATAAAAAAGAGATTACATGGGCCAAGGCCGCTCTCAATGCTTTCTGCATCTATGAGAGAAATTGCACTGCAAGATGCTGATATTCAGAAATCTCTTCCGGTAAAAGCGATAGACTGCATAGCAAGCGCCACTTATTCTGTAGATGCGACATTGCTTCGTTCATATTATAGCCTTGGAGAATGGATTTATAAAATCCATCAAAAATCTATGGATAGAGAAAGTAGCAAGAACACTCAACAGTATAAAGTCAGCAAGCCAATTGAAATTGGAACACTGTTTTAAAAATTATTAAAATTCATGTTTTTCTGTAATTTGCTCTTACCATGAGGCGTTTTACTCCAGTAATGTGGTTTATATATAAGCTCCCATATTGCAATGAAGCAAGGTATAATTTGTATCATTGTATATAATGGATATAATAATATATAGCAAAAACGCATATTAATCTTTTTACTATATACAGCTTTATAAGCAATGATTAATGTAATGCAATAATACAGAGAAAAGCTAAGTAATAAAAGAAAGTTGTATTGACATGAATGAATATAATTCATAGCTATTATTGCTGGCGATATGCAAAGATTCAGCGCTGGCAATAGAAAGATATTGAAAAATATTAACATACCATCTATGCCAAATATTTTGCAGAGAGTTTTTATATCAGAAGAATGTTGAATATAAGTCTGCATGTAGCCTTTAATCCATCTGCTACGCTGTTTTATCCAGTCTAATATATTCACTGTTGCCTCCTCTAATGTGACTGAATTAAGTTTTGCTATTTTATATCCACAAAGTTGTATTCTAATACCAATTTCAGCATCTTCTGTAACATTAAAGATATCCCATTTTAAATGTTTTATAATTTCTACTTTAAAATGATTACTAGTCCCTCCAAGTGGAGATGGGTAATTAAGGTAAATAAGCCTTGGTAATACATTTTGAAATAGAATTTCGTATTCAATCTCAAACATAAATGTGAGTAAATTCTCTGAATAATTAAAATACAGCAATGTGGATTGAACGCATACATATTCCTTAGGCAATATACAAAACTTCTGAAATGCATCTATGAGTTGATTTGGGTGAGGTCTATCTTCTGCATCATATATTACAACGTATTTTCCCTGCACAAAATTTAAACCATAATTAAGTGCTTTTGCTTTTGTTTTTGGTCCGCGGCTTGGAGCTATCACTATACTCCAATACTTCGGTAGATCAATTAATTGAAAAGCCTCTTGAGTTTCATAATCATCTTCTTCTAATATTACAAGAATATCCAATTTATACTTTGGATAATTCAATTTCTCAATGTGCGCAAAAATTATATTCACCATATTCGCTTCTCTTAAAAGAGGTATTAAAATTGAATATATGGGTAAATTTTTATATAGTGAGCTTGTAGAAATTTTACTCGAATAATTAATATCTTTTAATTCTATCGATAATAGAGCTATTTTTACTATAACGCTTAAATTAAATATAAAAATCACTACTTTTATACATAATTCATCAAATAATGTTCCAAAAAATAATAATACTAAGATTGATCCAATAATTCTAACCCTTATCCATTTTGAATAATTCATGTCATTTTGCGAAAATTTAGATAATACTATTTTTTGGCTTGTTGTATAAAAGCGTAGCATTTATAATGACTGCCAACAGTATTTGGCGTTTTGATGCTATATTAAAGATAATTGCATATTTTCTCATATAGGCAGTAATATCAATAAAGAGCAATAAAGTGTTATTAAAATGTAATATATTACAAGACTATAACATTTTTATCAAAGCTTGCATAATATAATAACGCAGTAATATCTATATATGTTTGTACATTTAAAGATACATTCAGATTATTCACTTGGTAGAAGCATCATTAAAATTCCTAATCTTCTAGATTATGCTATAAAACTAAGTATGCCAGCTCTTTGCATTGCAGATTACGGAAATTTATGCGGATCTTTAGAATTTAGCTTAGAATGCCAAAAAGTTGGTATAAAGCCTATTATTGGATGTATATTAAAGCTGTGTTTGAAAAGTGACTCTTATGACAATATAAAAAACAATTTTCAAAATCTGTATGGCGATGTGCTGCTTATTGCAAAAAATGAAATTGGATATAAGAATTTATTAAAATTAACCAGCATTGCCTCCTTAAGAGGTAACTCTTTTCAAAATCAATATATTGAGCAAAGTGAAATAATAAAATATAGCTCTGGAATTATTGCGCTTTGCGGTAGTCATGATTCTGCAATTGGTAAATTATTTATACAATCTGGAATAGATAGAGCAAATGAAATGCTAATGCTCCTGCATCATGCATTTACAGATAATTTCTTCATAGACATTACAAGATACGAGAAAGAGAACTGCTTATCTGAAGAATTCCTAATTAATCAAGCATTAGATCTCAATATTCCAATAGTAGCAACAAACCACGTTTCATTTCTAAAAAAAGAAGAGCATAAAGCTCAAGATGCACTGCTTTGCATAGTAAATAGCACATACATTTTAGATGATACAAGAATTAAGGCTCATAAAGAGCATTACTTTAAAACAAGCATAGAAATAAAGAATTTATTTGAAGATATTAATGAAGCAATAGACAATACAGAACTTATTGCAATAAAATGCTCAATTGCGCCAAAATCTGCAAAGCCTATACTTCCAAAATTCCAATGCAAAAGCGGAAATGAAGAAGATGAACTTAGATCTGAATCTCTTGCTGGATTACAATTAAGAATTCAGCATATAAAAGACGAAGATAGCAGAAGGCAATATTTTAATAGATTAGAATTTGAGTTATCTGTTATAAATAAAATGGGCTTTCCTGGATATTTTTTAATAGTCTCTGATTTCATAAAATGGAGTAAAAAAAATAATATCCCTGTTGGTCCGGGTAGGGGCTCTGGAGCCGGCTCTATTGTTGCATGGTCTTTGGATATCACAAATCTTGATCCTATAGAGTTTGGCTTACTTTTTGAACGCTTTTTAAATCCAGAGAGAGTTTCTATGCCAGATTTTGATATAGATTTTTGCCAAGAAAAGCGAGATTTAGTTATAGATTATGTCAGAAGTAAATATGGAGCAGACAAAGTAGCGCAAATAATCACATTTGGAAAACTGCAAGCAAGGGCCGTTCTTAGAGATGTTGGGAGAGTAATGCAGATTCCATATGGACTTGTAGATAAGATATGCAAATCCGTACCAAATAATCCAGCGCATCCAATAACACTAAAAGAAGCAATTAATTTAGATAAAGGCCTCCAGGAGATGGCGAGCGCAGAACAAGATGTAAGCGAATTACTAGATATAGGATTGCAACTTGAAGGCGTAAATAGACACACATCTACTCATGCAGCAGGAATTGTAATATCTGAGAAGCCGTTGGTTGAGATGGTTGCGCTCTGTAAGGATAAAGATTCCGACTTCCCAGTTGCTCAATACTCGCTTAAATACATAGAACTTGCAGGTCTCATGAAATTTGATTTTCTTGGACTTAAAACTTTAAGTGTTATCGCTGAAACTATATCTCTTATTAAGCAAAATAGAGATATTCATATAGAGCTTGATAAACTGCATTTAGATGATAATAAAACATATGAACTATTATCTCTTGGAGATGCGGCCGGAGTATTTCAATTCGAGGGCGCAGGAATGCGCAATATACTAAAGCAACTAAAACCAGATTGTATAGATGATTTAATAGCACTTGCATCTCTTTATAGGCCAGGCCCTATGGACAACATTCCAAGCTATATAAATAGAAAAACTGGAAAAGAAGAGATAGATTATATACATCCGAAATTAGAGAATATCTTAAAAGAAACGTATGGAATTATAATATACCAAGAGCAAATCATGCAAATTGTGCAGATCTTAGCTAACTACAGCCTCGCAGAAGCAGATAATTTACGAAGAGTAATTGGAAAAAAGAATAGAGTAGATATGGAAAAGCAGCGCTCCATATTTATAGAGCGCTCAATAGCAAACAATATAGATTTAAAGCATGCAGAAGAGATTTTTTCTTTAATAGAGAAATTTGCAAGCTATGGATTTAATAAATCGCACGCCGCAGCATATTCTATTATCTCTTATCAAACAGCATATCTTAAAGCTCATTATAGACAAGAATTCTTAACCGCATCAATGAATTTTGAGCTTCAAGATAGCTCTAAAATAAGTATGTTTTGTAACGATGCAAAACTGCATCAAATTAAAATAAAAACACCTAATATTAATAAATCTAGTGCAAAATTTTCTGTAAATGGCGATATAATTTATTTCGCACTTGGTGCCATTAAAAATGTTGGAGTAAGCGCAGTTTCTGAAGTTTGTATAGAGCGCCAGAAACATGGGGAATTTAAAGATATGGACGATTTTGCAAAAAGATGCACAAAAAATATTAATAAAAGAATGCTTGAAAATATGTGCAAAGCTGGCGCATTTGATTGTCTCTATGAAAATAGAAAAGAAATTTATATAAATGCTGATAAATATCTAAAACTTTATGAGCAAGAGCAAAGACAAAGCCAATTATTTGGCGTGAAAGATATAGAGAATAAAGTAAATACTATCAATATAGAAGATTGGAATTTTCATGAGAAACTAGCTAATGAATTTGATTCAATGGGATTTTATTTATCAAATCATCCACTGGATGAATATAAAGACAATGAAAAAGCATTGGATATTACAAGTAGCATAGATTTAAATACGCAGGAAATTAACTCTAAACAAATTAAATTTGCAGGGGTCATTGCAGAAAAAAAAATCAGATCTTCAAAACGTGGCAGATTCGCATTTTTAAAAGTAGAAGATAGACTTGGGATAATTGATGCATGTATTTTTGATGAGGCAATACTACGAGAAAAAGCAGATGTTCTTGAGGAAGGAAATTTAGTATTTTGCCTTGCATCTATATATTCAGAATCTAGTAATAGAAGAATAGTAATTAAGCAGATTGAAGATTTTCAAGAAGCTCTTATGCAGAGGATTTCATCTTGTGAGATATACATCAACAACGCATCTGCAATAGAAAAATTGCATAAAATACGTCACAAAAAAAATGACGGCAATCCAAATGATGGGAAAGATGGAATTATTCACGCAAATATATACATCTCATTAGAAAAATATTTAGTGACTCTAAAATTCCATGAAAGATTTTTGATAAATTACCAATATGTGCAACATTTAAAGCAAAATCCAGATTTTACAATTAAAGAGAGATACTTAGTATAAAATCTTTCATTTCAATTACTGCGCATTCTATCAAATCTTTTTTCATATCTAATATATCTTCGTGTTTTAGATATATAAAAAGCAAATAACTTAGCTTAATTTAATGAATTCTTACTCTATCTCAAATGATTTAAGAGCTCTATCTAGCTCTACAATAGAGCCCGTATTACTCATTCCAAACACAGAAAGAGATCTTTTAATCTTACCTTTTGGATCTAACATAAATGCCCCTTGTACGCCCTCAAAGCCAGATTTATTAAAAAATACACTAGGATTAAATACTAGCTTATTATCAGTAACCTTTGTACTTGCTAAAATCAAAGCTATTGAATCATATGCACAAGCTGCAACAGAGGTAGGTGTATAGCCATATTTTGTAGCAAATCTCATATGAAAATCATACAGAAGATTTTGCGGTATATCTGCAAACCATATCTTTGAACCAGTCTTTAGAGATTTACCAAAATGATTATGAAATATACTACCACCTAAAATATGCAAACTAGATATTTTAGAAGAATTCATAGCATTTATTTTATTTGCTATTCTTCTAAATTCATACTCATTTTGAGGCAGTAAGATTGCGGCATTATTGTATTGATTTGCGTCACGATTCAAAATATAAAATAATCTCTCTACAGCATCTTCAATAACTCCTTCTTTGTTATTGTTTTCATAATCAATTATTACTGAGCTTTCTAAATCCCCACTTTCTTCGTATTGAGTAATAATTTTACGTATCATTGATCCATTAATTCCTTTTGGAATAATAGCATGAATTCTCGTTATATTATTTTGAATTGCATATGAAATTATTCTATGCGATTGATGCACAAATGGCATACCAATCATATGCAAATAACTTGCACCTACTAAATCAACATTATTGCTGCAATTTATAACAACTATACCTTTCTCCTTAATTACAGTACTTGCATGCGCAAGTTGGCTTGGATTAAAAGGCCCAACTAAAGCATCTATATTACTGCCTACTTTATTTTTAATTGCATTAGAAGCTCCGGCCTCATCTATTCCTGTCTCTATGGGAATAATTTTAATATCAGGCGTTCCAAGCTCAGCTAACGCAAGCTCAGCCGCATTTATAGAATCTCTTCCAACTTTACTCTCATTACTTGCGCTTGGCACTAAAAGCCCTATATTTATTTCCTTACCAGATCTTATTTTGCCAATTGCTCTATCTCCAACCTGATGCAAGCCACCATCACTTTCATTAACAATTTTGTCTAAATTTTTCTTCGCAACTTCTATACTTGTTTCTTTATCAGGCTTAGTATTCAATTTTGCTTGATTTGTATTAGTACCTTTTTTGATACTCTTTGAGGAGCGCTTTACATTACTTACTTTCTTTTTACTGAGCTTTTTTTTTGCATGCTGGCTGGAGCCAGGCTCTAAAATCTTAGCAGTTTTAGATTCAGAACCATCATCCACGCCATCATATTCTAGTTTCATTCCAAAACTACAACTACAAAGCGCAAGAATTATAACTAGAAACAAAAAATAGCCACAATTCCTTTTAATTGAAATCATACTTTTACAAAAGTGAAATTAAACATACTTACATAGTAAGGCATATAAGAGAATCACAGTATAATTAAAATTTCAATATCTTATTGCATTGCGAATACTCATCTAAAAAACCAACATACCTTTTGATTTTATACTTTGAAATCATTTTTTACTCGCTTAAATAGCGCAACTTCTGTTTTTATTATTTGCATATAATACTTATAAATTCTTGCACGTTTCTCAAGAAATCTGGTAGAATAGTGAGTGTTAGCTCAAATAACTTGATTTTTCTAAAAGCAATGGGCGGTCGTTTTGGTGAATTGATTTTAATTTTACTCATAGTAATAGTGCTTTTTGGCGCAGGAAAAATTCCCCGTATTATGGGCGATATAGGAAGAGGAATCAAAGCTCTGAGATCTGGATTACAAGATGAAAAAAATCCAAGTGATGAAAAAAAAGAGGATTAAGTTATCTCTTTGTATGCAAATCTCTCATAAAATAATTTTTACTTATTACTCAAGAGATAAAAATATCACGATACTCTAATGCGATGATGATATATATCCCTCTTCATCCACGCCTACTATCAGATTTCAGTATTACATGACTTACTATGCGATTTATACCAGATATCATCTCTATAATACTAATTACCATATCTCTCTCCTCTTTATTTTTCGCAACTCCAAGTAAATATACAACTCCATCATTAACGCTGGTAATATAATTATTTGAATTAACATCTTTCGCGACAATTAAATGACTTTTAATTTTTGTCGCTAAATATATATCTTGAGATTTATTAAGGGGCATATCTGCAATCTGCAATTCATTTAATACTTCTTTCACACCCTCTATACTCCAAACAATATCTAATACAGTATCAATATATTTTTGATCTCTTAATGTTCCAGTAAGCATAACTCTTCCCTCATGCACAAGAACACTTATCTTCATAAATAAATTATTTAAATCACGAGATGCAAAAGCAGATTTTATTTTTGTAAAGATTACATTATCATCAACAATTACCCCAATCATCCTATCATCCAAAACAACATACGTCGCTGTTGCAACAACCCCAGTTACAGCAACAGGCACAAAGAAAGAGCATCCAGATTGAAAAAGAATGAAAAATATAAATACAAAATATTTAGAATAACTCTTAAAGTATTGTGTAATATCTTTGCGCATTAATTATTTTATATAATATGAATTTATAGCGGAATACTATTTAGCATATATACTCACTATTTTCTAATATTTTTCTGCAAAAAATCTTTCTATGTAAGGCACTGAGTCCATATTGCTTTATTGCTTCTTGATGAGACTTTGTGCCATAACCCTTATTACTAAACCAGCAATAATGAGGAAATTTTTTACTTAAATTTCTCATAACTTTATCTCTATAATACTTTGCAATAATAGAGCTAGCGGCAATACTCCTATTAGTAATATCGCCCTTTATTATTGAATGCACGTTACTACTTGAAATAGGTTTTTGATTTCCATCAACAAGTATTAATGAATTTTTTATATCATTCCCAACGATACCAAAAATTGCACGCCTCATTGCAAGGAGTGAGGCCTGTAAAATATTAAGATTGTTGATCTCTTCTGTTGTTGCAATGCCAATTGAATATTGAATCTTACTTGAAATTAATGCCTCCGCCACTTTTATTATTTGACGTTCTGAGAATTGCTTTGAATCTTTTATTGCTATTTGCATAAAATTTTCATTTATAATAGATGCAGATGCAATAACTGGGCCAGCAAGAGAGCCCCGCCCAACTTCATCTACCCCAATAACTGATTTTTTCAAACTCATGTTTATAATAATGCGCGTTTTTTTTGTATTTCTTTTATTTAATACATTACTCACACATCATTTTGCATTTGGAGATGAGATAAATAAAGGTATTACAGAATCTAATCATTATGCAGATATTCAATTTACAATCAAACCAGATTTTGCAAAAAACTTGATAAAGTTTCAAATTACAGATTCTGATTTATCAAAAAATCTTATAAATATAGAATTTGATATAGAGAAAAATTACTACGTATATGCTAACGATTCTGGAGAATTAGGATATCCATTTACAATAAGCGCAATCAACTCAGAAGACTTAATCAAAGTAACGTATCCAAAGCATAAACAAGTTAAAGAATTTCTTGATGAAAAAGAGGCAACATTTAATATATATGAAGGCAAAAACAATGCTCAAGCTCAGATAAAAGGAGAGCAACTGCTCGTAGATTTTCTTTTATGCGGCAATGATAAATGTATACCAACTCAAGCATCTTTTGCTTTGCACTTTGATAATGCAAAAAACAACTCAGCAAAGAGAGAGCAAAATATCTCATCACAAAATACATCTTTATTTAAGGCAATTATAATTGCCTTTATTAGTGCAATCTTGGGAGGCTTTGCTTTAAATTTTATGCCATGCGTTTTACCAGTTTTATCTTTAAAACTCACAAGTATTATAGAAGAAAAAGAAGATGTAACAGGTCGTATGATAAGCATATCACTTGGAATACTAACAACATTTCTCTCTCTCGCAGCAATAGTAATAATTGCCCAAAATGCAGGAAATGCAATTGGCTGGGGAACACACTTTCAAAATAAATACTTTTTGATTACACTTTTTATTCTAATGATTCTTATTTCAGATAATTTATGGGGTCATTTTGAAATAAGCTTACCAAGCAATATGCTCTCATCAATAAGCAGAGTATCTAGTAGATATAAGGGTCGCGCAGGATCTTATTTCTTGGGCTTAATAAGTACAGTTATGGCCACTCCTTGCACAGCACCATTTCTTTCAACCTCTGTTGCATTTGCAATAGCGCAAAAAAATCAACTTATAATATTATTGATATATATTGGCCTTGCAATTGGAATGTCTTTTCCATATATCGCAGTTGGAATTTTTCCAAAAGCAGTAGCATTCATTCCAAAGCCTGGCCCATGGATGATGAAATTAAAGAAGTTTTTTGCTATATGCGTTCTTACTACTGCAATATGGGTTTTATATATACTTAGAGCCCATCTTTCTTGGAAATCTATTGTTATTTTGGTGTCGATTGTTGTTTTTATTCGAATGCTTCTGCAGCATACATCTGCAAAAAAAATAATTAAAATTTTTAGGGGATTAAGCTTAGTATTACTTATTATGCTTGCTTTTTATTTACCAAACAAATTTGAAATGCAAGATCAAGAAGCAGATCAAATGCTTTCTATGTATTGGGAAAAATTTGATGAGGTAAAGCTTCATGAATATATATCAAAGGGCAATATAATCTTCTTAGATATCACAGCAGATTGGTGCATAACTTGTAAATACAATAAATTTATGATTTTGAGTGATACAAAGCTACTAGATTTTCTAAAGGCAAATCATGTCATTTTGATGCAGGCAAATTACACAAAACGCTCAGTAGCAATACAAGAATTTATCATGAAGCAAGAACGTCATGGCATACCTATAAATATTGTTTATGGGCCTTTAGCTCCAAAGAATGGAATATTACTTTCTGAAATCTTTGATAGAGATGCAATAATGAATGCACTTTTTGAAGCTGGACTTCGAATAAAAAAATAATCAAATTCTTACTTTCAATATTATAAATATTCTCAATAGCAGAGTTTCAAAAATTACATATTAAATAATGTATTCATAATATTTTCCTGCTCTCTTGTATGAATATTTGCATTTCCTGCTGCAGTTGATGCGGATGCTTTCCTGCCAACGTAATGAACTTTAACATCATCTTTTTTCATTTGTTCTAGTAACTCTTCTAAATGAAGCTTCATAAAACTGTAAGCGCCCATATTTTTATGCTCTTCTTGACACCATATGATTTTTGCACCTGAATACTTCAATATCTGCTGCTTGATATCTTCGCTTGGAAATGGATAAAGCTGCTCTATTCTAACTATTGCAACATGTTTTGCCGCATCTCCAAGCTCAATGCGCTTTAAATATAAATCATAATATATCTTACCTGATACAAAAACTAATGCTGTAATATTTTTTATATCTCCTGCGTCATTATCCTCCAGAACCGGAAGAAATTTTGTTCCAACATCCACATCTTTTATCTTAGATACTACAAGTTTGTGCCTTAAGAGAGATTTTGGAGACATTACAACAAGAGGTATTCTATAATTGCGATGCATTTGCCTTCTAAGCACATGAAAAAAAGACGCAGGAGTTGTGCAATTTACAACCTGCATGTTGTTATCTGCTGATAACTGAAGAAAACGCTCTAATCTTGCAGAGCTATGTTCTGGACCCTGACCTTCGTATCCATGTGGCAATAACAAAACAATGCCACTTTCCTTTAACCATTTTGCACGACCAGATGCTATAAATTGATCTATCATAACTTGCGCACCATTTGCAAAATCTCCAAATTGCGCCTCCCATATTACTAAACAATTTGGATCTTGAGTACTATATCCATACTCAAAGCCCAACACACCAAGCTCTGATAAATAACTATTAAAAACTTCTAAATTAGCTTTTTGATTATTCTTTAAATGATTTAGTGGAATGAATCTATCTTCATTTTTCTGATCTATAAGTACAGAATGCCTATGAGAAAATGTGCCGCGCTCAACATCTTGCCCTGTAAGTCTGATGTTGTAACCCTCATCTAAAAGTGCCGCCATCGCAAGAGTTTCTGCTGCTGCCCAATCTAATTCACCTTCTTTGGTGATGCCATCTAGTCTTTTTTGCATTTGCTTTGAAATTTTGGCATTTGCATTAAAAGATTGCGGAATATTTACAATACTGCGATAGAATTCTGTTAACTTTAATGAATTAAATCCTGTATTTTCATCTTTAGCATCATTAGAATTACAATGCACAAAACCACTCCAAGATTTATCAGAGTTACAAAAATCTTGTTTATAGTTTTTAGATTGATCTAATGAGTTTTGAAGTGTGTTTATAAATGCAGTTTTTTTGTTATCATATTCTTGATGATCTATTATTTTCTCTGCAATAAGCTCATCTGCATAGACATCACATGAATTCTTTAATTTAGAGATTTTAGAATATATAATTGGCTGCGTAAACATTGGCTCATCAGTCTCATTGTGACCATACTTTCTGTATCCTATGATATCAACAAAGACATCTTTTTTAAATTTTGCCCTATATCTACTAGCAAGAAGTGCCGTGTAAACAACAGATCTGATATTTGTTGCGCTTACATGAAAAATTGGTGCGTTTATTGATTTGGCAATATCTGTGCAGTATCGACCTGGTTTTGTTGCGCTCGCATTTGCTGTAAAACCTAACTGATTATTGATTATTAAATGAATTCCTCCGCCAATTTTACAATTTTCAAAACCCCCAGAAATAAGACTTTCCGACACAGCGCCCTGTCCAACAATTGCAGCATCTCCATGTACTGTAATACCAAGAACTGCACTTCTTGCATCGACCTCTCTTTTGCAATCATCTCTCATTATCAAATCCTGCTTTGCCCTTACTCTTCCTAATAATACAGAATTCACTGCTTCAAGATGAGAGGGATTTGGCAAGAGCTCTATATCAAAGCTTTTTTGCCCCAATGTTCTACAGTTAGATGAACCCATATGATATTTTACATCTCCCGGCACATCTAAGTGATCTGGAAAAGAGGGTATGCCATAGAACTCGGAAAATATAGCTTCATATTTTTTACCTGCAATTTTTGCAAGAGCACTAATACGACCTCTGTGAGCCATTCCAATTACAAAACTCTTTGTATTTAGCTCTACTGATGCCTTTATAATGACTTCAAGAAATAAAATTGCAGATTCTAATCCTTCTATTGAGAATCTTTTTGCGCCTATAAATTTTTTATGCAAGAACTCTTCAAAAAGAGTCACTTCAATTAAAGAATCCAATGCGGCAATTTTTTCTTTTGAAGAAAAGTTATACGTTATAAAATCTTCTTCTAATTGCTTTGCAATCCAGTTTCTTTCTTCTAAATTTTCAAGATGGGTAAATTCTGCTGCGATGCTAGATGCATAAGCTATTTTAAAACGCTCAAGAAGTTCAGACAAAGGCTTTTGATCACCTGATTCTGTTACCACATTTTTTACAAGGTCATGCTTAGATAGCATATGCTCCTCAAGTTTCAATAAATTACTTGCTTGCGCGAAGCTTTTACCTTGGAGTGAATTAAAATCCACCGCAGTATGCCCAAAATCTTTATATGCATTGAGAAGTTTGTGAGCTGCAATATTAAAATAAATATTTTCTGTGCTATTTGTATTTTCAGGGATTAAACTTCTAGCATATCTTTGTAATTTATAATCGTTATTACTTGGATGTAATTTTTGAATTCTTGGCATAGATTGAAATACTTCGGCCCAAGAAGCATCAACGGAAGATGGATCCTTACAGTATGCATCAAACAATTCATCTATAAAATGAGCATTATGCCCAAATAAATATGTATCTTTTTTAAAATCTCTCATTGTAATACTAAAAATACCTGCAGAATAAGATAATAAAATTAAATTATCTTTTCTTCAAGAAGTGGTAATGAATTTTTCATTTACTTGAGATTTTCTATGAAATTATTTGAATATGCAAGAATCATAAACAAGAGATTCCAAACCTCATTAACATGCATAGTAGCAAAACTCTCAATATCATGTGAAGCTGATGCTTTTATAAATGAAGTCATTTTTATTGGATTTCTCCATGGAGACTATTTTGATATGAAGATTTTATTTTAACATCTACAATACTTCCAATTAAATCTTCTGATCCTTCTACTACTACAGACTGCATATAAGGTGACTTACCAGTTATCTGATTTGCCTTTTTCCCTTTTTTTTGAAATAGCACTTTTAGAGTTTCGCCAATGAACTGCTTATTAAATTTTAATTGATTGTGATTAATTACATCTTGCAACATTGCTAGTCTTTTTGATTTTATATCTTCTGAAATTTGATTTGGAAGCGCAGCACCTGGCGTACCTGGTCTTTGACTGTATTTAAAAGAATAACAATATGCATAACCAACATTATTTACCAACTCTACAGTTTTGTTAAAATCCTCATCTGTTTCACCAGGATATCCAACAATAAAATCAGAAGAAAGAGCTATATCTGGCCTTGCATCTTTGAATTTGTTTATAACCGACATATAAAACTCTATGTTATGCTTTCTATTCATTAAATTTAATAATTTATCAGAACCTGTTTGCACGGGTAAATGCAAATATGGCATTACTTTAGATTCGTTTCTATGAATCTCAAAAAGCAACGGATCCTCCATGTCTCTTGGATGAGATGTTGTGTATCTAATGCGCTCCAGGCCATTTATTTTTACTAAATGTCTAATAAGCTTTGCAATACTCCAATCTTCATTTGATGAACTATCTATTTTTCCATGATACGCGCTTACATTTTGCCCAAGTAATGTAATTTCTTTTGCGCCTTTAGATACAAGATTTATTGCCTCTCTATATACTTCATTAACGGGCCTTGAATATTCAGCGCCCCTTGTATATGGCACAACACAGAAATGACAAAATTTATCACACCCTTCTTGTATAGAGAGAAATGCAGAAAAATCCTCTATTGATTGATAATCTTGCAAGGCATCAAATTTATCATTTTCATTAAAATCTAAATCTATAACCCACTTTTTCTCTCTCTTAGCTCTCTCTATGAGCTTTGGTAAATTATGATAAGATTGCGGACCAATAACTATATCAACATAAGGAGCCCTTCTAAATACCTCTTCTCCTTCTGCTTGAGCTGTGCAACCAGCAAGGACTATGCAAAGATCATCTTCTTTAGATGCCTTTCTAGATTTTAACTTTGCAACTTCAGAATAAGCTTTCTCTGCGGCTTTTTCTCTAATATGGCAGGTATTATATACAATCAAATTTGCATCATCTATATTCTCTGTCATCTCAAATCCATGCGGAATCAATAGCGCATGCATCTTTTG
>JAQCBG010000128.1 GCA_027621485.1 Pseudomonadota bacterium | reverse complement strand
AAATCCAGTTCTGCGTGTTCAATAAAAAAATCGCTCTTACAGAAAAAATTACAATGCAATCAATAATTTATTTATCATGCTATCTATGTTATAGAAAAATCAATAATATTTAAAGGGAATGAAGTTGAAATATATATTTGTAACAGGGGGTGTTATATCATCGCTTGGTAAAGGTATTGCATCAGCATCTATAGGTGCGCTACTAAAGAGTTATGGATATAAAGTAAAAATCAGGAAATTCGACCCCTATTTAAATGTCGATCCTGGTACTATGAGTCCTTATCAGCATGGAGAGGTTTTTGTTACAGATGATGGAAGCGAAACAGATCTAGATCTTGGTCATTATGAAAGATTTACAGGAAATATTGCATCCAAATTCGACAATATAACAAGCGGTAAAATATATAAAGAATTATTACGCAGAGAAAGAGGCGGGCTTTATTTGGGAAATACAGTGCAAACAATACCGCATATTACCTCTTTAATAAAAGAATACATGAGAGCAAATCTATCAAACGATTTAGATTTTTTAATCTGTGAAATAGGTGGCACAGTTGGTGATATAGAGGCGATGCCATATTTAGAAGCAGCGCGTCAAGTTGGGTATGAGTTAGGTCATAGCAAAGTTCTGTATATACATCTTACATTATTGCCATATGTAAGATGCGCAACAGAACTAAAAACAAAACCAACTCAACATTCAATAAAAGAATTAAGGTCTTTGGGAATTCAACCAAATCTTATTTTATGCAGGGCAGAAATGGACATACCAGAGAAAATACTCAATAAAATTGCACTCTCTTGTAGCGTAAAATCAGAATGCGTAATTCCGGCACTTGATCAAAGTAATATATATAATGTACCAATTTCATATCATAATAATGGCGTAGATACTCAAATCTTACATCATTTTGGAATTAATAATAGAATTCACAAAATAGAAACATGGAATTTATTACAAAATAAAATCTCAAATCTGCAAGGAGTAGTAAATATTGCAATAGTCGGAAAGTACAATAAATTACAGGATGCTTATAAATCCTTAGTAGATGCTATTAGTCATGCATCAATACATCAGGGTGTTCATCTGAATCTGATTTGGGTCTCTTCGGATGACTTGTCAAATAATTGTGAGATAAAACTGAAAATGGCAAATGCAGTAATAATTCCTGGTGGATTTGGAGTTCGTGGAATAGAGGGTAAGATAAAAGCTGCACAGTATGCAAGAGAAAATAATATACCGCTTCTTGGTATTTGCCTTGGAATGCAAGTAATGCTAATTGAATTTGCAATGAATGTTTTAAATATTGAAGATGCTTGTTCACAAGAATTTTCTGAAAATGGCACACCTATAATATCCAGTCAACAATCCAGTTCTATTGATAGTATATCTTCTGCGCCAACAATGAAATTAGGTGGCGCAATATGTAAAATTAATACTAAAACTAAAGCAGAAGAAATATATGGAACAAACACAATAAGAGAGCGATATAGACACAGATTTTCATTTAATATGAAGTACAGATCGTTATTTGAAAGTAATGCAATGAAGGTGAGCGGCACTTCAAAAGAAGATCAATATTCAATGATAGATGAAGCTTCAATTATAGAGTTAACATCGCATAGATGGTTTGTTGGTGTTCAGTTTCATCCAGAATTTCGCTCATCTCCCATAACATCTCATCCTCTTTTTTTATCACTTATCAAAGAGGTGCAAAAAAAGTAATTGAAAATATATATAAATTACTAAATAACTTATGGCGCTATATTGTCACATATAAGAAAATTACCTAAACCTAAATCGCGTAGTTGGGATTTCAAGAAGATTTGAAGAAAAAAATAATAAAATTATAACAGATACAATCATATCGCATAAATAAAGTAAGAGGTATTTAAGTATGCTGCACGCAAAAGAAAATTAATAAAAAGAAAAGTGGAGCAAATCTAGAAAAGTAATATAATATTATATTAGAATATCATAGTATACTTTGCAAAAAACAATCAACAGTAGCAACTTCCTCTAGAAGAGCAGAAGATTTAACAAGTCTCACTTATCATGTTTGATCAATTATAGATCGCTCTCTAGTACTACGTTCCTGAATCTACAAAACTCCACTTATTTATTATATCATTGCAGATGCATTTGCTCCAATATATGCCGCAGCAGCACATACACAATCTTGTATCACTGATTCAGTAAAGTCCGATATATCAAATGCTCTACCCTCATCTATATCGCTCTTCATAATAAATTTTGCAAGAACTTGAGCAGATGTAATTGCAGTATATTGCAAGAATATTTTTTCATGTGATGGTAAAGATTTTCCCATCCATACTTCATAGTTCATGACCCATATTAATGGAGCTGTAAACAATGAGGGACTGGCATTTTTGATCAAGATTTCTGATTTCGAGAACAATGAGTGCAGCTTATATTTAATCTTTTGAGAAATATTTGAGTTTGTTACGAGATTATCAAGAAATTCTAATGTTTTGACTAAAGGTATACTTGCTAAACTATGTATTGCAGTAATCATATAAGCATCTTGAAATAAATATAGCGATGATATAGCACCGCTTTTTAAAGATAACAAAAAATCACTGATAGAGCTCGTATTTATTTGAGAAAGAACACTCAAACCAGTAGTAGGAGTAGT
>JAQCBG010000127.1 GCA_027621485.1 Pseudomonadota bacterium | reverse complement strand
TTAATATTTATTATCTAATCTTTTCTCTACTCTTCGGTTTACTTTCAATTTTTTCTGCCCATGATTGAAATCTCTTCTTAGCCCCTCCTTTTTCCAAATTACCTATGTGACCAGCGCCATGAGAAAAAGATTTTTTGCTATCAGGTATAACATCTCTAATCGCATTTGATAGTACTTCATCTTTTACAGGCCTCCCTGCATTAGTAGTGCAGATTATTAAATCCTGATTTCCTGGTTCATTTTTTTTAGTAAGTAATGAATTGGACCGGTAGCTAAACGTTGGATTTTATTACCTTTATAAATATGATAGTAGTTATTCTTTGTAGTTATAAACGCTTGAATTTTCTGTAATGCCCCTGTTATATTATACCTGTCTAATAACTCATCTAGTTTACTAGCGTCTTCCTCCTACGTTAGTTGATGCTTTGAAAAATTGGTTGTAGTTGTTTCCATATTTTTCATTCTAGCATTTAACCCCGCATTTTTATCCGTGTAATTTCTTGAATATCCTTTATCTGCCTGCGTTTCTCCGATTTGACTTTTTAAATTGTTCCATGCATCTTTAAAAATTTTGTCCTTGTATTGTCATCGATTATTATATCAGCATTCATATGTTGCTGAAATAGATCAGTCACCATTCCCATTTAGTACCTCATTACTAATTGACAACCCTCCTCCATTCGATAATTTTTACAATTAAATGTCAAGTTAGATATTACCCAAACTTTCTAGTTAATTTAGATAATAAAAGCTATAAAAAAAAATATTTGATGATATAATCCAGTTCTTATTTTAAATATTATGCGATTATGCAAAGTAAATTACTGAAGAGTAATAACGCCCAAGTTAAAGTATCGGAAAGCGAAGCAAGGCGTGCTGTTGAGACAATATTGAAATGGATAGGGGAAGATCCAAATAGAGAGGGTTTGATTGATACACCTAAAAGAGTTATTGAAAGCTTTAAAGAGCATTTTTCAGGTTATTTAGAGGATCCAAGCCATGTTTTGCAAAAGACCTTTACCGAAATTTCTGGATATCAAGATATGGTTCTTCTAAAGGACATTAAATTATATTCTCATTGTGAGCATCATATGGCTCCTATTAAAGGTGTGGCTCATATAGCATATTATCCAAATACTAAGGTCGTTGGGATTAGTAAACTAGCAAGGGTGGTTGAAATTTATTCTAAGCGCCTTCAAATTCAAGAAAGGCTTACATCTGAAATTGCTAATACTATAAATTTTACACTGAAGCCCAGAGGTGTAGCAGTTGTGATTGAAGCAAGTCATAGCTGTATAAACAACAGAGGCATTAACCAAAAAGATGCAAAAATGAAGACGCATACGCTGTTAGGCTGTTTTAGGAATGACGCAGAAATTAGTAGAAGGTTTTTTCAATTAATAATGTAGTATTATAAGTATATTGTTTTGATCTTATACGTTTTGGCAATTTTAAAATGGCAAAACAATAGCTAATATTGGGAAGAGAAATAGCAATTAGAGCAATAACCGTAATGCACCAGTGGCGTAAATTGAGATAAAAATCATAAAAAAAGGATAATGATAGGTGTAACCGTTCTAGTTGCTAAATTTAAAATCAGTAATTTCAAATAAAGTGTTTTTATGTTATTCGTATTTTTTTGTCTATTTAAATTATGAAGAATTGGTTTGGTAAATTAAAAAGTGGCCTCAGCAAAACGTCTGCAAACTTAGGTACAAATATTAAAAGAGCTTTTGCTCTAAATAGGCCTAATAAAGAAGTATTAGATGATATAGAAGAAATATTGGTATCAAGTGATCTGGGAGTGAAATTTTCTGCTGAAGTTATTGAAAAGATATCAAAGAAGAGCTTTAATACCAGTATAACAAAACAAATGGTTGTTGATTGTGTTGTTGAAGAGATACAATCTATATTAAAGCCATATGCGAAGGAATTAATTATACCAAACTCAGATTTACCTTACACAATTGTTTTTTCAGGGATTAATGGTAGTGGTAAGACTACTTCATTAGGTAAAATAGCGCATAAATTACAAAGAGAAGGTCACAAAGTATTGATTGCAGCATGTGATAGCTTTAGGGCATCTGCAACTGAACAGTTGGAAATTTGGGCAAAAAAGTCTAATTGTAAAATTATAACAGGGGAGTATAAATCTGATCCTGCGAGCATTGCTTATAAAGCATTAATTAAGGCAAGAAATGAAAATTTTGGTGTGCTTTTAATCGATACAGCGGGGAGGATGCACAACAAAATTGATTTGATGAATGAATTGCAAAAAATAAATAAAGTTCTCAAAAAAAATGATCAGGCTTTTCCTCAATTAAATTTGCTTGTGATTGATGCTACCATTGGGCAGACTGCAATTAAGCAAGTTGAAAGCTTTCAAAATATTGTTGATATCAATGGTATTATTTTAACGAAGCTTGATGGCACCTCTAAAGCCGGTGTTATAGTGCCGATTACTCAAAAATTTAAATTGCCAATTTACCTTATTGGGATAGGGGAGGGCATTGAAGATTTAAACGCATTTTCTGCAAAAGATTTTGCAGAAGCGCTATTATCAGGTTAATAGCATCTATTTTGATTTTTTCTTGCCACCAAATAATTGTTTATTATTAATAATCAATTTATCTCCTTCACTGAGGCCAAGCTCAAATAATTC
>JAQCBG010000126.1 GCA_027621485.1 Pseudomonadota bacterium | reverse complement strand
ATCCTTCTTATCGATATCTGCTGGAATAAATATATTAATAGATTGTGCCTGATTAATATATGGTGTTCTATCGGCTGCATGCTCAATCAACCATTCTTGATTAATTTCAAATGCGGTTTTAAATACATCTTTTTCATCTGTGGTCAAAAAATCTAAATGACTTACAGATCCTTCATGGTTCATTATTGATGACCAAATTTCATCTGAATCCTGCCCCTTTTCTTTCAATAAAGCCTTTAGGTATTTATTCCTTATATTAAAAGAGCCAGTCAAACTTTTTTGAGTATATGCATTAGAATTTATAGGCTCAATTCCTGGAGATGTTGAACCTGCTATCACTGAAATAGATGCAGTTGGAGCAATAGCTGTTTTATGAGTAAACCTCTCCATTATACCAAGCTCTTCTGCATCAGGACAAGCCCCTTTGTCTTCTGCAATTAATCTTGATGCTCTATTCACCTCTTGATCTATGTGCTTGAACATTTTTAAATTCCATGATTTTGCCATTGCTGATTCCATCGGTATCATTTTAGATTGTAAAAATGAATGAAAACCCATAACCCCAAGCCCCACACTCCTTTCTCTATAAGCAGAATATTTAGCTTTATGCATTCCATCAGGAGCATTATCTATAAAATCTTGAATAACATTATCCAAAAATCGCATCACATCAGTTATAAATAACTGATTTTTACACCAATCATCATATTTTTCTAAATTTAAGGATGAAAGACAACATACAGCGGTTCTATCATTACCTTTATAGTCCTTTCCTGTAAAAAGTGTAATTTCACTACATAAATTTGAAGTTTTTATCTCCATTCCATGTTTTTTATATATCTCTGGGGCGTGCTTATTAACGTTATCAATAAACAGCAAATATGGTTCACCTGTTTCAATCCTTGCAAGTAATAGCCTAATCCATATATCTCTGGCTTTAACAATTGATATAACAGCATTATTCTTAGGGCTTATTAACTCCCATGGCAAATCCTTCTCTACTGCATTCATAAACTTATCAGTAATTACAACGCCATGGTGAAGATTTAAGGTTTTACGATTAGGATCGCCACCTGTTGGCCTTCTTAATTCAATAAATTCTTCTATTTCTGGATGAGAAACAGGTAGGTATACTGCGGCACTTCCTCTTCTCAAGCTACCCTGAGATATAGCAAGAGTTAGCCTATCTTGAACACTTAAAAAGGGTACAATTCCAGATGTTCTACCACTATTTGCAACTTTTTCACCTATTGAGCGTACATTACCCCAATATGTACCTATACCTCCGCCCCTAGAAGCTAACCATACATTTTCATTCCAAATGGTTACAATATCCTGTAAGCTATCATCTACTTCGTTAAGAAAACAAGAAATTGGCAATCCTCTCTTTGCCCCTCCATTACTCAGTACTGGAGTAGCAGGCATAAACCAAAAATTACTCATATAATCATAAAGTCTTTGTGCGTGATTTTGGTCATCAGCATAATGAGTTGCAACTCTTGCAAAAAGATCTTGATATGTTTCGTCTTCTAATAGATATCTGTCCAAAAGCATTGCTTTTCCCGATTCGCTTAAGTTCTCATTTCTCGAATTATCAAGATTGATTTCGTACTTTAGCATTTGATTTTTATCAACTTTCTCGAAGATTTCATTCAGCATAACCGTAACAAAAGACATTTTATGGTATATTATGAATATACTACATATAGTAAAATATGTACAATATATTTATGAAATGTACTATATATTGATTTAATTTAAAAGTCTACAGCAAATATTCATATTTATTTAGCTAAGTTTTAGCCTTACTGGGGTGGTTCTATTATTCCCTAATCTGTATCCACTTGGCCTTCCTTAGAGGTGGACCCAAAAAAACTGGACAAAGGAAGGAAAGGATAAATTCTGATATAAAAAGTAATAAAATATCGGAGTAAAAAATGAGTAAAAAGAAAAAATACAACCCGGTATTCAAAACAAAAGTAGCACTGTCAGCGATTAGGGAAGAAGGGATGTTGAACGAGCTATCAGTTATTATAAAATTGCTTATCTTATAACAGCCAATTAGCAAATATTTGTCCTTGCCTTTTCAACATAAATGACGGTGCATTACCAATTTAATAATCAAAATCTGTATTGAAGTAATTTAAATAATCTGTATTATGTGTACTTGTTTAGCCTAGATTAAATTAGCTATTGTGATTTTATGTAAAAATATCTCCATGGATTATGGAGGCAAAAAACTTTTTAACGATGTGAGTTTCGCTTTGAAGCCAAACAACAGATATGGTCTAATTGGAGCAAACGGATCAGGGAAATCAACATTAATTAGACTAATACAAGGCGAGGAAGAATTAACTTCTGGTGATATAATTATCAATGATTTACTGAAAGTTAGTGCTTTGAGCCAAGATCAATTCAAATATGAAAATGATAGAATCGTAGATATTGTTATTCAAGGTAATAAAGTTTTGTGGAATGCAATGCAAGAACAAACTACCTTAAGTAATAAAACTGATGTTAGCGATGAGGAAGGCTATAGGATTGCAGAGTTAGAATCTGTTATATATGAAAATGATGGTTATAGTGCAGAATCAAATGCTGAGATAATTTTACAAGGTCTTGGAATTGAAGAAAAAGATTTTAAGGAACCACTTAAAAAGTTATCTGGTGGTTATA
>JAQCBG010000125.1 GCA_027621485.1 Pseudomonadota bacterium | reverse complement strand
CTTTGTATTGTATTATCATCAAGAAAAATTAAATCATTTTTATTTTCAGATGAATTACCATTGTTTTCACTATCAACCTTCATTACCATTAAGTTGGAATATTTTTTTTGCTTCCAAAAGCACTTGATCTACATGACCACTTATTTTCACCTTACGCCAAATCTTTTTGATTATACCTTTTGAATCAATCAAGAAGGTGCTTCTTTCTATCCCCATATATTTCTTACCAAACATGCTCTTTTCTTTCCATACACCAAATTTTTCACATAATTTTACCTCAAAATCTGATATAAGATCAAAAGCAATACCTTGCGTAGATATAAAATTATTATGACTTTTTATACTATCTTTAGAAACACCCAACACAATAGTATTAAATTTTTGAAATTGCTCAATTTTGTCAGAAAAATCTCTAGCCTCTATGGTGCATCCAGGTGTAGAATCTTTAGGATAAAAATAAATGACTATATTTCTACCTAAAAAATCCCCTGATGAAACTTCTCCCCCATTTGTAGATGGTAGTGAAAAATTTGGCAGTGAATCATTAACTGACAGCATTATCCAGATTTTAAAATACGTATTTATAAAAGTTCAGGTTAAACTTATACTTTAATTTCGTCAATATTTACTTCAAAATAATTAAACATCTTCAAAAATAATTGTATAAGTATAGTATTGAAAATGTACCGTAGCAAATTAAGAACCACACCTAATGCCCTATGTATTATTGCTAACTTTATTAGCCTTTTCAGTTCCCTGTGATAAAGGCAAAATTATATTTTAAAATTAGCACTCATTTCAATAATATTTGCAAATTTGAATAAATTCTCTTCATCATAGGAGTTGGCTATCAGCTGAAGTCCAAGAGGTAATTTGTTGTGCGAAAATCCAACAGGAACTGACATACATGGCAATCCTGCAAGACTAGCAGGAACTGTAAATAAATCGTTATTATACATATCTATAGGATTTGATTTTTCTCCAATTGCAAAAGCAGGATTTGAAGTAGTTGGTGTAAGAATAACATCAACTTTTTTAAAAGCATCGGTAAAATCATTGGCTATTAATCTTCTAACTTTTTGCGCTTTTTGATAATAATCCCCAAAATGGCTTGCAGACAACACATAAGTGCCAGAAATTATCCTTCTTTTAACTTCAGCACCGAAGCACTCCCCTCTTGTTCTTTCAATCATATCTTGAAAATTATCACCATGCTCTTCTATTCTAGTACCATATCGAACTCCATCGTATCTAGCTAAATTAGATGAAGCTTCTGCTGACGTAATTATATAATAAGTTGCAAGTGCATGGTCTGTATGAGGCAATGAAATATCTACAATCTCTGCCCCCGCATCAATAAACCATTGCTTGGCTTTTTCTAAGTAATCTACAATTGTTTGGTTAAGATTATCCTTCTGATACTCTTTTGGAATACCAACTTTCATACTTTTGACGCTTTTTCCAATACTATTTAAAATGTCTAAAGAAGCAATATCTTTAGATGTAGAGTCATTTTCATCAAAGCCAGAAATAGATTCTAAAATTAAAGCAGCGTCCGTAATATTATTTGCAAAAACTCCCGCCTGATCTAATGAACTTGCAAATGCTATAATACCATATCTAGAGCACCTACCATAAGTTGGCTTCACTCCAACCGTACCTGTAAAGGCAGCGGGAAGCCTAACTGAACCACCAGTATCACTGCCTAAAGCTCCTAAACACATATTTGCAGCAACTGCTGCGGCAGAGCCACCTGAAGAACCACCAGCAACTAAATTTCTATTTGAATCACTAGCTTTATATGGGTTTATTACATCACCAAAATAACTATTGGTATTTGACGAACCCATAGCAAATTCATCCATATTAGCCTTACCAATCATGATGCCACCATTTGCAAACAATTTATTAGTAACAGTAGATCCATAAGGAGGAATAAAATTTTCTAACATTCTGGAGCAAGCAGTGGTTAGCACACCTTTTGTGCAGTAATTATCCTTTACACCTATTGGCATCGCTTCAATTTTTAATGCCTGCCCTTTGTCGATTCTCTCTTGAGAGGCTTTAGCCTGATTTATCGCATATTCATCTGTAATTTCTCTGTAGGCATTATACTTTTTATTAGCTTCCCTAGATGTTTCAATATATACCTTTGTCAATTCAAGTGCAGATACCTTTTTATCAACCAATAATTGCCTAATTTTATAGTAGGGTAATCCTTTTAATTCTTGCATCGCTGTCTCTTTATAACTTTATATTTTTAGTAATTCTGCTAAATAATATCAATTTGTCTAGCACTTTCTTAATAAACTCTCTCGAAATAACATATAGATATATTCATTTATGCTAACCCTCTTCTTTACTAATTGTATCTAACAATTTCTCTATCCTTATCTTATCATCTATATGTCTATCAATATCAAACCTTATTTGTGGTAAAAATTTAAGTTGCATCCTGCCAGACAATTTCTTACGATATTCGGGGGCTAAAATATTCAATGCTTTTATTAAATCCTTATCCAATTTTTCATCAACAGAGTGTATAAAAATCGTAGATATTTTTAAATCAGCACTAGTTTTAACATCCAATACAGTGAATGGAATTTTCTCAAAGGCAGGATGAAAAACCTCATTTCTTGTAAAAATTTGAGCCATTTCTTGCCTGATAATTTCAGACACTCTCAGCTGTCTATTCGTTGGAGAT
>JAQCBG010000124.1 GCA_027621485.1 Pseudomonadota bacterium | reverse complement strand
CCCATTAGGTTTCACAGGTTGATCTTTTTTATTATGAATTGTCGATAGTTTCATTTCAATAAATGCAAGCCAATGCAACTTCATTGCGGTTGCAGAAAGTAGATCTGCCTGAGAAATTTTTACACCAGCACGAGCAGTACTTGTAAGAAGTGTAGTTGCGAGACTTGCAACAGGAACAGGAATTAAGCCGCTCGCAAGATCTGCTGCTGATAATGCAGATTTCATGTTTTTTGCCATGACAATTGTATCAATCCATTGTTGGACTGTTTGACTTTTTGGGTATTTTGCAGCTATCTTCTTGAGTTCTTGTATATGCTTGATAGAAGAGCCAATGGAGCTTCCAGATTTTCCAATAGCAGATACATCTACTTGAGTCGCGGTACTCGCTATAGCACCTGCTGTACTTACTGCGGCGCTTCCAACTTTCATCTTTACTCTATGAGTCATATAACCATGGGTTTTAGGAGAGGGTGGATATGGCTGATTTTTTTCACAAATACCATGCGAAACAAAGAAGGGGTTTGGAGGTAAATTATCTGCAGTATATCCTTTGAATTCTTTATATGTAGTATGTATAAGTTTTGTTACATTAATTAGTAATCCTATCTCGCTACCACCAAATAATTCTGCAGCACCTTCTAATTCTTCTGCATTACTAAAGAAATCATTTAAAAAAGCTGCTGTAGACCATGAAGCTTCATGCGCAACATCTTTTAATTCTGAATAAATTTTATCTTTGGTTATTTTGTTCATTGTAAATGCATTTTGAGGTGTAGTTAATGTAAGTAAAATAAGTAATATCGCGCACTTTCGCACTATATTGCTAATTTTTTGTGCTATTATTAGTAACATTATTTGGATTATAATAAAAAGTTTAAAAAAGTAATAGATAACATAATTCTATCATAAATTGCATATAACGCAAAAGTAATATAACGTCTCAAATCATTATCTTTTCAGGCAATTCAGAGTGATTGGTGTATTATTAGTTACAAATTATTATGTTTTTAATTTTATATTAATTGCGCTCTATTATGTGTGGGGATGTCATATTTAATTTTTGTAACTTGCAGCTCTCCTTCTTCATGAGATTCTTCAAGTGCCTGATGCGTCAGGTTTGTTGCAAATGCAAGTGCACTACTAATGCTTTTTTCTTTTATGTAATTTGCTATATAAAGTGCAGAAAATAAATCACCAGTTCCATTTCTATTAAAATTACATTGATTTTTTTGCATTAAATACTGAGTCTTTTCATCTGATGCAAATGTACATATTTTATCTTGAAATTCTTTAAGTATAAGGCCAGTAAATACGACAATCTTGATTCCAGATTTATGAAAATATAATGCCGCTTTCTTTAGATGTTGCAGCTCGGTAATATTGCTATTTGATAAAATTTCTGCTTCATGATGATTTGGTGTAATGATATCTGCATTTAATTTTGTTCGAAAAAATTCCTGTACATCTTGCCTTACATAGCAGGCAGCACCGCCCATTACAGGATCACAAAGATAAATAATATCTTTATTAATCTTTTTAAATTCTAGAACTATTTCATGCACTGTATTGCAGATTTCTTCAGATCCCATATACCCAGAAATAATAGCTCTGCAATCTTTTGCTTTACCAAGATCTATAATACCTTGAGCTACCTCTTTAATATGAGAGGATTCAAAAATATCACCTCTCCATTTGCCATATCCTGTATGATTAGAAAATTGCAATGTATGAATTGGCCAAACATCATAACCAAGGTATTGCAGAGGATATGTTGCAGCTTTATTGCCAACATATCCATATGCAACATGAGATTGAATAGAGATTATTCCTTGATTTTGATTTTTCATAATTTTATCATTTTAAATTTGGTTTTTTAAATTGAGTTTTAGTAATTGTGTATTATTTTTTATATAACAAGTACGCTTTGAAACTGACAAATCTCATGTAGTATGAGGATTTGAGAAATGTTTAAAAGGGGTAATATCTAAATTAATGCGTTGATCATTTTGTATAAAACTGATTTTAGATTCAGCATTTATTTCGCCTATTTTTAAAATTTCATATGCAAATTTTGCACGAAATATCTTGCAAAAATCTATATATTTTTCTTTTTGTATTGTAAATAAAAGACCATAATCTTCTCCACCTGTAAGCATGACATTAATTGGATTTAATTTTAAATCATAGCATGCGCGCATAAATTGATTAGCAGATGCTGGTAATAAATCTAAATTGATACTTGCGCCAATGCAAGATGCAAGTATAAGGCGATTTAGATCTATATAAAGGCCGTCTGATATATCCATCATACTAGTTATATATGATATGCTTCCAAGAAATTGACCTTCTTGAATTTTTGCATTTGGAAAAAGAAAGTGATGTTTAAACTTCGAAAATTTATTCAAATTCTTTTCAAAAGCGCAGAAGCCTAAATGTGCAAATCCTAATTTTCCAGCAACACATATTATATCACCTTTTTTTGCTTGATTTCTGAGTTTTAGATGCTCTTTTTTTACCTCTCCAATAAGTGTGATGCTTGCAAATATCCCATATTTACTTTCTGTTGTATCGCCTCCTATTATATAAGTATTAAATTTTTTACAATATTTCGTAAAATAATGAATAAATTCTTGTACATAAGTTAATTGATTACTTGGTGCAGAGATACCAAGAAGTGCAAATTTTGGTTTTGCGCCCATTGCCGCAATATCAC
>JAQCBG010000123.1 GCA_027621485.1 Pseudomonadota bacterium | reverse complement strand
ATAATATTTAATTAATGGAGGTGGAGGCATAAATCCACCAAGGCCAAGTGGAGGGGTTGTTTTTTGAATTAGTGTGAATTTTGCTTTGATTTTCTGTAATTGTTCTGGATCGCAAGAGAGTGTGGAAGCGATATTTTTGATTTCTTGATCAAAAAAAGTTTCTTTGTTTGGAAATGATTTATTTAATTTTTCAGCATCGTAAAGGAGAGAGAAGAAACTTTGCTTTTCATGAAGTATTTTTGAGTATGTAGTGGATGGTAGCGTAGATTTGATGCTACTTATTTCATCTTCAATATCTAGAAATTTTTTATCTTGTGAATTGAATTCAGGTGATTGAAATAATAATTCATTGCTCTTTGTAATTAATATAACGAGCTGTTGGTATTTATTTAAATTTGCAATATCAAGTCCAATGCTTCTGAGTTCGTTTGGTAGTAACAAGCTTTTATATGGAAGATTATCTTGGCGCGATACTGTAAGTTTTGTATTACTTTGAGATTTTATAATTGTGAGTTTATCAGAATCTTGATTGAAAAATGCAAGTCTATTTTCTGTATTACTAATAAAATTTAAAAAATCATGAATTCTTATAACGCTAAGAGTGTTTTGATTTTGAATTATAAAATGAGTCGAATATAATTCAGCAATTTGCGTACTATCAATGTCAGCATTTTGCAAAATTGCCAATATGATTTCTATATTTTTTATATCTAAATTATCATCTGCGCTTAATATAATGCGAAAATCTCTTCTAAGTTCTATTAAATGTTGTGATAATTTATTATCATCAATATTATCTAAAAATGTCACTATACGTTTTCTTTCATGATTAATGCCTCGAAAACCTATGTTATTTTTAAAATTTTTAATTGCATCTTGTAAGTATATATATGTATAGCGCTTACTAAGTGCGTAGTTATTTCTTTTATCTGTAAATATATGTAGTAGGAATTCAACTGGTACCACTCCTCTATCAAATTCTCTTTTATATTGATGAAGAATTTCTATAGATAAAGATAAAAATGTTGTGCGTTTCTCCGAAATATCACTACTATTTTCGATTTTTGATTTTAATCTTTCGATTATTGTATAAAGTTTTAAAGACATGTCAGTAGAATTGCCCATATAATGCATCAGATATAGGCGGTATATTCTGAATATTCTTGAGATTAGGCGATTACGATATTTTTCATCCAGCGAAAGAAATTCATCTTTTGGTAGAGTGATGGTTCTTGTCTTGTATTGTTTTATAATATATTCTTCTTGTTTTTTTGTATTATCATATTGAACTTCTGAAATCTTAGTATCTCTTTTTATACGAGTATTTGTATCATTTCTGGTATTATTTCTGCCTTCATTAAAATCGCTCCATTCTCTATTGAAATATTGTGGCAATGAGGTATATGATATATTATAAAAGTTTTCTGCTTCTTCATGATATTTTAAAAACTCGCTTCTTAAAGCACTTTGATTTAAATGCGTCCCTGAAATAAACTCCTCTATATTTTCTGTCTCTATATCTTCAATGCATCCTTTTATATCTTCTGCATTTTCAGAAGTGCAAAACAAATTACCTGAGGTGCTCCATTTTCCTGCAGTGTTTTTTGTATTATTTTTAGTATAAGCATATAAAGACGTGGTGCCCGCTACAACGCAAAATAGACTTATATAAACAAAGGCTAGATTCGGATGTCTTTTTATTAATTCGATAAGAGATCTTGCTCTATTATCTTGCGCGGCATAAAAATTTCCTTGTTCTGAAATCTTAATATCTGATGAATTATAGGTTGCTTTATCTTTTTGGTATATTTTTTATCGTAAGTTTTTCGTAGATTGTTATCTTTGTTAGTTTTGTTGGTAATTAAATGAGTTGATTGATCAGTAATTTCTGGATTTTGCCTTATGTTTTGATAGTGCAATATATTCTGATTGCGTTTTTGTGGTTTTTTTGAATCGGTACTACTTATAGTTTAGTGATGCTTAAAATAAATGCAAGTTAAGTGTATTTTCATTCCAAAATTCTTATTTCAAAGAAATAAAAAGTAAGAAGATCTTTAAAAATACTTCAATTGATATTGTATAGTAGGGCATTTAAATCTCAGAGTATTAAAGAATTCTTTAAAATCACTAAATTAAAAGACTAAAAAATCAACGCGACAAAATAAAAGGTAAAGAAAAAACAAATAAAAACCCTTAAGTCAGTAATTTTCATTGATTTCTTACTCTAAGGCCATATATTTCAAAACAAACTACAAAGAACTCACAATAAATTCACTTATTAATTAAACCAATGCACAGAGCAGCATTTGTCACAAATCTCTCAAAGAAATTGAATCTACCTTATAAAGATACAGGTAAGATTTTAGATGTTATATTCTCTGAGATTGAAGATACTCTTATAAAAGAAGATCAATTAACATTTCCGGGCTTTGGAACTTTTAAAAGTGCTATAGTAAAAGCAAAAACAATGAAAACGCCTATAACAGGAGATAAGATACTTCACATAGAAGAAAAAAGAACAGTAAGATTTAAATTAGGCTCTTACTTTAAGGAAAAAGTAAATACTTTGAAAAATAAATAAAATACGTAATGTAAATCAATAGGAGGTCATGTAGTAGAAAAATATTTATTTTCTAATAAATATGTTATTGCATCTTTGATACTTTTTTCAAAAAAATCTGTGAAAGCATCTTGTGTATATGCAGAAATAAACT
>JAQCBG010000122.1 GCA_027621485.1 Pseudomonadota bacterium | reverse complement strand
TTTTTTATTTTATTCTTGGCGGAATAGCTCAGCTGGTTAGAGCAGCGGAATCATAATCCGCGTGTCGGGGGTTCGAGTCCCTCCTTCGCTACCATTTTAGCCGCTATAGCACAGTGGTAGTGCACTTCATTGGTAATGAAGGGGTCGCAGGTTCAATTCCTGCTGGCGGCACCATATGTTTCTTCATCAGGTGCAGACATAAGGCGGATGGGAAGTTTATTTAGTAATGGTGATTATACATGTAATAACCTTTATAGATAAAATGCTTTTATTTTGTTATTGCATCACTCATAGTATGTAACTTTTCTTCATTAGTTTCTGGTAATGAATCTATTAATTTCTTTATTTTTCTTGCTTGCTCTTTCTCTATACTTCTTCTTGTAAATTCTGTAATAGGTCTTCCAAGTGGCCTTGCATCTTGGATATCAATTGGATTGAACGTCTTGGTTTTAGGATCATATAGTATATTATCTGGGTGTATATCTTAAAATTTAATATCAAGATCTTCTAATTTTTTAAACATTTTATTAAGTGCATCTCGTGCACCTTCCTGATAAGACTCCTTCGGTACATCAGACATTTTTATTCCTTGAATTTTTTTCATTCTTAAAAAACATAATCCTCTCCTATTTGGCACAACTTCTGCTGAGCAAAAGCCATAATATTTATTAAATAATTCTGCTTGTTTAGTTGCTTTTTGTATAGCATCACTTGATGATCCATAGCCCATAGTTTTCATTACATATCCAGTGTGCTCTAGATCTTCAACAACAATACCTTTTGCGCCGGAACCAATTATTTCTCCAAGACCTTCATCAGAATCTACAATATGCTTAAGCGACTCATAATACCTTGATCTGTTACCGCACATCATATTATGCACTAAGATACCATGATGCCCAACTTTATATATATGCTTACTATAAACTTCTAAGTTATATACCGCAACAGGCTCATTTTTTTTTGTATAAGGAGTGCCGCAATCATTTTTATCTGGGCATATTAAATGCATTTGGCGTCCTGTATTCGTTAATAATTTATCCTCTTCTTTAATCTTATAAAGGGGAATGAAATCATCTTTTGTATCAACAAAAAACATATGACCTGGGGTTGCGCTCAGCGTTTCATTTACTCCATGATTATCGATAAAAGAATATGTTTTTACATCTTCTGTATAACGCTTAAATACTCCTATGACTACACCAGCATCATTTTCTTGAAGATTTTTTTCAAAATTTATATCCTTTATATCTCGCACTTCAAGTAATTTTTGTTTAAGATTAAATTCTGGTATTTCAAGAATTACTTGATTACCAATCTTATCTACTTCATGCTCTCTAAGCCATTCAATTGGTCTTAAAAGTCTTATCTCAGATTGATAATCTTTATTGTTTATTCTTTCGCTATATATTAGAAAAACCTCCTTCCACGTTGCAGAGTCAATTTTTAATATGTCGTAAGAATTTTGCTGTATGAATGAATTTTTTTGCGTTAATTTATTTGCTTCTACATCAAGTTTTTCTCCAAGATTTATATCTTTAATTTGTTTTTTTGCATGATTCGCCGTTGAAACTAAAATATCTCCAGTAAAGCAAAAAGTTCGCTTTCGAAGCATTTCTTCTAAAGGTATATTTGCAGCAGATTTATAATTTGTTGGCATTTTATAAAAGCCATTCTTTGCGATCATATTTTTATTAATTACTGCAGATATAGATTTAAAATTTATTATGCTGCGACTTAATATGTTTGACATATCAAGAGTTCTTATAGTAGAGCCAACAATATTTTCTTGAGTTTCTATAAACGTTGTTGGCGTTGTTTCTGCCCATTTTCTTATTTGTCCGATAAAAGCCGGCAGTACTAGTATATCTGCAACAAAAGAATCGCTATTATTGAATTTTTGCTTTTTTACTTTATTACTGCCTGTAAAAAGATGATTAAAATTCTGAATAAAATACTCATCAAGGCCTTGTGTTAATAATTTACGAGTCTCATCTATATAGTATTCCTTTATGTCTTTTGATATTACTGATTTGAGTTGCGCACCCTCAAATTCACTTTGAAATATATCAAGTATGCTCCTTGTTGGGTCGATTGCATATTTCACGCCAGCTATTTTAGGATCGCTTAAAAATGTGGCAGGTTTCGCAAGGCTTGCATCTGGTATTTTTAATGCACTTTGTGAGTAATATTGTTTGAATTTTCTGCATTCATCTGAGAAATAAGCGGATACATGATCGCAGATATAATCTATACCTTTTTGAGTAAACATACTCTCTCTTGTTTTAATATTTCTTGGTAAATACAAGGGCTCTACGCCAGGCATGGCAGAGACTAAAATGCCAGATTTACTATTTTGATCGCCATCTCGAATAAAGATTAATCTTGGTATTGCAAATTTTTCATTATTTGAAATAACATTTCCCTTCAGTACAACATTTGTTGCTGGGATATTTCCAGATAAAAAAGTATCTATTAATACTGATTGAATTGTGTCATCTTCTGTATATTCTAAAGTTTGCGCATAATTCATTAAATTAAGTTTCATGCTACTTAGTAGTAAATTACTAAGCTTTTCCCAATTTTCAGTAGATTGGCTTTTGATATGATCTGCATAGTTTTTTGGTATATCAGATGTATTGATAAAGTCTTTAAGGAATTCTTCAATTTTTTTGTTATTAGGTGAAGATTTTCCTGTTAAATCATATGATTCAAGTCCATCAAATCTGAAT
>JAQCBG010000121.1 GCA_027621485.1 Pseudomonadota bacterium | reverse complement strand
AAAGAATTTGATCAAGCAAATCTAAAAAATCATTATGTTGTCTACAATGACTTTAGCAAACCTCTAGGTTACTACGGTTATGATTATTATGCTTATAAATATTACGGTAAGGATGATTACTCTTATGATTCAAAAAATTAAAACAAAAACATTATCTCTTGTTATTATTGTATTATTTACTTTAACTGCCTGCGGAGGACCTGGCATGAAGGCACCTTCAAAAGGCTTAATGGGTAAGAAAAAAGTTTATATTGAAAGTTTAGGTCAAGAAGTTGAGATCGTGTCCATTTCTGAAAATAAAAAGCGGGAAATGGAGATTTATAAATTAGAAGAGGGCGATATTGTAAATATTACCATTTACGGACAACCTGAAGTTTTCCCTTTGATGCAAGATGCAGGAGCAAATTCGCCTTATTCAAAAAGAGTTAATAAGAAGGGATTTATTTATTTCCCTTTTGTCGGCGATGTTAAAGCAAAGGATCTAACTATAGATGAATTAAGGGAAGAAATTACACTTAAACTAAGTAAAGATTTCGTCGATCCAAAAGTAGATATCAATATCGTCAAATTTAATGAAAATAGAAATATTTATATTGTAGGGGAAGTGGTTAAACCTTCGGCATTTCCGCTAGGTTTAGAGAACTTTTCATTATCACAAGCAATAGCAAAAGTAGGCGGCTTTAATGTAATAACTGCAAGCGCTAGTGATATCTTTGTTATTCGAATTGGTAATAATAATGAAGAAAGTAAAGTGTATCATGCAGATTTATCCTCTCCAGTACAATTAATAGTTGCTAATCAATTTTTACTGGAGGCACAAGATATTATCTTTGTCGGAGCAACTAATTTAACTAGTTTTAACAGAGTGCTTTCTCAATTAATACCAGGCGTCGATTTAGGAAACAGACGATATTTAGATTAACTGATATGCTGGAAGATAAATACAAATTATTAATAGTTTGTCAGGCAAACTATTGTAGAAGTCCTGCAGCCGAGGTCATCCTTAGTCAATTACTTCCTCATGATAAGTATTTTGTCAGCTCTGCAGGACTTAAACCCAAATCAGAAGCCAATATGGACCAAAGAACTAAAGATTATTTAAGTCGATATGGTTTTGAAATTAATAAAATCCACAATCCAAAACTGGTTACCTCTATGTTGTTAAAGCAACAAGATAAGATATTATGTATGGATTTATCAATTATGGGCAAGGTTAGAACTCAGTACCCAAATTTATCTGATAAAATAGAATTATTTAATACTCCAATAGGTAATCTTAATACAGCAGATCCTTTTTTATTAGATAAAGATCAATATGAAAAACTTATGGATAACATACAATCGATATCCAAAATGTGGCAAGTCATCCTAACATCAAAAAAATGAAACTTATTGCAAAAGTTATATTAATATTTTTAATCTCAAATATTAGTTTTGCCTCAAGCTACTTAAGTCCTATTGATAGTTCGTTTAGATTAAAAATTGAACGATTAATTCAATGCGGATTAAAAATAAATCCAATTCATTTTAATACGTATCCAAAAGATAGAATTTTAAAGCAAATCGTAATTCAACAACAAGAATTTAATAACTCTAATTGTAAAAATTTAGCAAATTCAGTATTAGCTGAAATTGAACATGATTATAAAAATTCATCAAATTCTTTAAGTTACTCTTCAAATATAGGAAATTATAATTTTCAAGATAGTAATCAAACATCCTATGATAAAAGCACAGTTTCATTATCACATCTATCAAAAAGAAATGATAAGTTTGATTATGAATTAAGTATTCAACACAATGATAATGAAACAACCTTTGATCAAACAAAATTTAATTATTTAATTAATAATCAAAGATTAACTATCGGTGAATTGAGCAGAAATTGGTCCTCATCGTATGAGACTAGCTTAATATTATCCCCGCATTCAAGAACTAGACCAGGGATCACCTTATCTAATAATTATGAATATGATTTTAATATTCCATTTACCAATAACAATTTAACATTTGATTATGAAGTATTTGTTGAAAAGTTAGAGAGTAATCGAGCCATCCCTAATGCAAAGTTAATAGGGGGAAGATTAAATTTATACCCAAATGATAGATTAAACATAGCATTGCTTAGAACGGCAATGTGGGGAGGGGACGGACAAAGTGAAGATTTAAATTCTTTTTTAAAATTATTAAAAGGTAGAGATAAATCAGATAGTGATGATAGCGTTAATCAGTTAGCAGGAATTGATCTTAGTTATAAGTTTTTAGATAATAAAAATCTTGACTTATACACGCAAATTATCGGTGAAGACCAAGATTCATTTTTACCCACAAAAAGATTTTATCAATTAGGACTTGGTTATTCTTTTTTAAACAACAATCCTAATAAATTATCAATTGAATACATGGACACCGGTTCTCATGGTGAAACCTCAGGTAATTCTACAAATGTCACCTACAATCACGGTATTTATCAAACAGGCTATCGATATCACAATGATCCAATCGGTGCAAACATTGATGGAGATGCATCAAAAATAACTTTAAATTATTATACCCTTTTAAATAAGGATGATTTTTTAAATCTATCAATATCAAAAACAGATCTAAATAAAAACTCTGATAATAGAAAAAAATACAATAATAGAGAAAGTTTACATTCTTTAAATCTTAATTATCAAAAACAAATTAATTCAAATTTAAAACTAAATGTACTTAATCAATTTAATTCAATCAAAAACAATCAAGACCAAATTAATTTAGCAATTAA
>JAQCBG010000120.1 GCA_027621485.1 Pseudomonadota bacterium | reverse complement strand
TAAAAAGTACTTTAAATGTATTAAATTATAATCAATATATGTACAAAATATATTTATTTTTCTCTTGAATTTAACTAATTCACCACTTCAAAAATACAATAAAGTATATATTACAAGCTTTAATATCTATTTTTTTCCTATTATCGTCATAATAATGGTATCATTAAGCAACATATGATGTTATATAGATAAATTAGGTAAGTTAATGCAATTGTTTTGTATTAATATTGCATAATTTTAACTATATTAAGTACTATACTTGTATATAGCGTTGGTATTTATCGATTTATCGCGTATATACAAAGTAATTCGCACTTAAATTATTATGATATAAAAAATTATAAAAGGTAAAAACATGTTGGATGAGAGAAACATAGATTCATCTATAGATTCAATAGACGCTATTGATTTATTTGAAGCGTTTTTAAGTGTAAACAGCAAACAAGAATGTATAGCCTTTTTAAGAGATTTATGTACTCCTGCGGAATTAAGAGCAATGAAAGAGCGTTGGCTTGTTGCGCAATTATTGAATGCAAAAGATCTTCCATATCGCAAAATACATGAAGAGACCGGCGTAAGTATTGCAACCATTACAAGAGTTGCTAGATTTTTATTTCATGAAGATTACTTGGGATATAAGACTATACTGGATAAATTTAAAGATCGCTCTCAAAATTCCTTAGAAAATGCATAATAATCACTAATATCTTAAAAACTTAAGATTTTTCTATCATTAATTGATGTAATCTTTAGCTATGTTGCTTAACTTATGCTATAATGCATTCAGATTTTAATAAGGAATTTAATTTATTTTTTATCACCTGCTGCATTATGCAAAATCAAGAAAGCTATCAATTTAAAATTGGAGATTCAGTTGTTTATCCTGCTCATGGCGTTGGAGTGATTACAGGAGAAGAGATTCAAACAATTGGCGGGACTGAGATACATCTTTATATTATATCATTTGCAAGAGATAAAATGATATTGCGCATACCTAAATCCAAGATACACAAGTCTGGATTAAGACATCTGATGTCCAAAGCTGATTTTGGCGAGGTTTTGAATGTCTTGCAAAAGCAAACTTCTTTACCTCGCGGTATGTGGAGCAAAAGAGCTCAAGAATATAGTCAGAAAATCAATTCTGGCAATATACTGCAGATTGCGGAAGTTTTAAGAGATTTACATAAAAATGCCGGAGATCCAGATTGCTCTTATAGCGAGCGCATCATATATGAATCTGCACTAGAAAGATTATCTAATGAATACGCAGAGTCAGCCAATATGAAGAAACCAGAGGCTAAATCTAAATTGATTGATATACTGGACTCTCTTGCTATATAGAGGATATTTAATTTTGTGATTTTTTCCTCAATAAAGCCTTTTATCTTTATCTAAAGAGCTCAAAAATAAGAATAAAAAATTTTTAGATATCATGAATTACTAATATTACTGCTCATTTTATTATTGCATCTCCCGTAATCATCTTGAATTCTCACAATATCTTCTTCCTCATTAATGCCAATTTGTATTTCTATTATAATCAATTTTTCTATTCTTAGAGGATTTGCTACTCTATGGCACTGACCTCTCTTTATCATTATAGATTGACCAGATGATAAATTAAAAGAATCTGTACCTACAACAATATTTGCAACTCCAGATATAATAAGCCAATATTCACTACGTTTTTTATGTAGTTGTAGAGAAGTGCGCTTCCCTGGAAAAATTACCAATTGCTTTATCTTAAACTTATCTCCAATATACAAATCTAAATAATATCCCCAAGGCTTTATGACTTCTAAATCATCTTTTAGATATAGTGAATTTGCATCTGCGCAATGCTTCCTACTTGCAATGAGCGTTGTATTGTTTTTATTAAGAACCATTATCCCATCAATTCCAGCGACAAACGTTTTTCTTCCATCCGAAGCAATATAACTATTGGTTACATTGAGTGTGGCAACAGATCCATGTATTACGTTTTGATTTGTATCTTTATCACTATATGCCCAAATAGCCTTTAAATTACCAAAATCTCTCCATTTAAAATCAATATTAATTACAGCAAGAGCATCTAGATTTTTCTCCATTAATGCTTTTTCTATTGAAGTTTTTTTCATTGAACTTGTGATATTAGAAGGCAATACTTTGTATTTATCTCTTTTATTACTATGAAGATAATCGTCAATAATACTGTATTCAATTTTCATATTTTTCTTTATTACAGATGCTAAAAGAGCAGCGGAAGACATAATTATACCGCAATTCCATAAACATCCCATTTCGATAAATTTTTTTGCATCTTTTATATTTGGCTTCTCAATAAATTGAGAAACTTGAAAAGTGGAATGCATGATCTTATCTCCAGTTTGAAGGTATCCGTATTGAATATTTGGATATGTAGGTTTTGCGCCAAATAATACAATATATTGATTTATCAAATGAATTCTTGCATATGCTGCACGTAAAAAACTTTGAAAATTCAAAAATTTAAAATCCGAAGGTAAAATTAATAAAATAGAATCTTCATGCATCTCACGAACTGCATAAAGCGCAGCAAATGCAATTGCTATGCCTGTATTACAAGGCTCTTCTTCTAATAATATCTGAATTGGATCACACTTTATGCTATCTAGTTGTCTTTGAACAATGTCTAAAAAATTGATGTTTGTTGAGATAAGCGGCCTCATTCCTAGATTTATTAATGCTCGAAGGAGATTTTGCAATATAGAATATTTCTCTCCGGGAAATTTTAAAAATTGCTTCGGAGTATCATAAGAAGATAA
>JAQCBG010000119.1 GCA_027621485.1 Pseudomonadota bacterium | reverse complement strand
GCCGTGTCGTTTATGTACTGAAAAGCCCTAATAAATTTATTTCTAATTTAATTAAATCAAAATTACTATGCATCAAGCAAAAAAGCCAATAACATTAACAAAACATAATTTAATAGAAAGCATTAATAAAAAAACAAACTTCAATGCAAAACAAGCCGCAAAAATTGTTCATGATATTATCAATATTTTATCTGAATCTATTCTTTCTGATGAAATAATAGAAATAGAAGAATTTGGATCTCTTACTATAAGAAACAAAGGAATGCGTATTGGTAGAAATCCAAAAACAATGGTAGAAACAGTAATATCGCCACGAAAGATTGTGCGCTTTAATGCATCAAAAACATTAAGAAATATGATTAATAGTAATATCAATAATAAACTTGGATAAAATTGTAGATAGTCACTGTCATCTTGATTTTGATTCAATTTTTTTGGATCTTCAAAATGTCATTTCAAGAGCAAAAGAGGCTGGAGTCTGTTTCATGCAAACCATTTGTACAGAAATCCGAAATATAGAAAAAATTCTACAAGTTGCAAATGCATCTAATATAATATGCTGCTCTATTGGGACTCATCCAGATCATGCACATAAAGAGCAACATTTTGATGTAGAGTATATTACGTCTCTTTGCAGGCAAAATGATAAAATTATTGGAATAGGAGAAACCGGATTAGATTATTATAGATCTACAAATTATAAAGCACATCAGCAAGAAAGTTTTTATAGACATATAGAGGCTGCGCAAATCACCAACTTACCACTTATAATTCACACAAGATGCGCAGAACAAGATACAGCTTCCATGTTAAAGAGGGCAAATGTCTCTGGTGTATTGCACTGCTTTACAGGAAGCATTGAACTTGCAAGAAAATGCCTAGATATGGGATTTTATATTTCTGCATCTGGCATTATTACTTTTAAAAATGCTCAGGAAATTAGAGAGGTTTTTAAATATGTCCCAATTGATAGAATACTAATAGAAACAGATTCACCATTTTTAGCACCCATACCACATAGAGGCAAAACAAATGAACCTAGTTATGTACTTTATGTTGCGCGTGCAATTGCAGATTTAATTGGTAGAGATTTCGCTTTTGTTGCAGAAATGACAACAAACAATTTTTTCAATCTTTTTCAGAAAGCAACTCTATGCCAATACTAATTAATGGAGTTGTGATAGAGCGAAGTATTTTTCCAGGAGGAGAGATAAATACTCTTTTACACAATAGTATCGTAAATAATATAGAGATTATTGCGCATCTACATTCCTCTGATGATATTATGCAACTTTTCCTTGTTTGCGATGCGGCACGTCAAATAAGTAGAGATATTCCAATACGCTTAATTATTCCTTATCTGCCATATGGCAGGCAAGATAAAGTAAGAATAAATGGAGAGCCTCTTGGAGCAAGGGTTATTGCGAACATCATTAATTCGCTTAATTGTTATGAGGTGATAATATATGATCCGCATTCTAAAGATGCGGTAAAATACATAAATAATTGTAAGATAATTTCTTCTGCAGATATTATATGTAAAAATGATCTTGCAGATGAAATTATAAAGAAAGAAATGATATTAGTAGGGCCAGACTTAGGAAGCATAGATAAAATAGAAGCACTTCAAGAAATGCTCTGCACAAAATATAACCTCAAATACGATATACAATCCATATATTTCTCTAAAACAAGAGACACAAAAACAACTACAATTTCAAGAATAAAAATAGATGAAAGATATGCTTGCAACGTCAAAAATAAAAAATGCATTATTATAGATGATATATGCGATGGAGGCGCAACTGCAGTGCTTGCAGCAAAAGAACTAAAAAAACACAAAGCTAATCAGATTATGTTATATATAACACATGGAATATTTTCAAAGGGATTCAATCGATTGCAAAAATGGATTTCACATATTTACTGCGCAAACATTTTTAATCTAAAAAGCATTGAGAATCAAAGGCGCTTTATCACGCCACTTATAGAACATAAGATGCGCTCATTATATTGATTTTTTATATATCTAAAGTTGAATTTACAAGATATTACGGGAATAAGCTCAGATTCTAGAGAGATAAAGCCCGGCTTTGCATTTTTTGCAATAAATGCAAAAGAAGAAAATGGCATAACTTTTATACAAGATGCAATCTCTAGGGGCGCAAGTATCATAGTGCTGCAAAATGATATATATATTGAAGAACAAAATGGCATATTATATTATTATGTAGATTCTGTGAGATTAGAGCTTGCAAGATGGGCAACTCAATTCTTCTCAAAAAAACCAAAACATATAATGGCCATTACAGGAACAAATGGCAAAACATCAGTTGTTGAAATCTGCAGAAATCTCACCTCAATTCTGCAGAAAAAATCTGGATCCATTGGAACACTAGGAGCAAAATCTGATGCATTATCAAATATACCAGAGATAAATAATATAATATCTGGTTTTACAACGCCTCCTGCTCATAAAATAAATCAAGCTTTAGAATTAATGAGCGACTTAGATTATGTTGCAATAGAAGCCTCAAGTCATGGACTTGAGCAACATAGAATTGATTTTCTACCAATAGATGTCGCAGGCTTTACAAATCTTTCTCATGATCATTTAGACTATCATAAAAGTCAAAAAAAATATTTTACCGCTAAGTCAAGATTATTTTCAGAGATACTTCAAGAGGGAAAAACTGCGGTGCTAAATTTTGATTGCAAAGAATTTAAAGCTTTAGAGAGAATATGTCAAAAAAGGCATATAAAAATTATAAAATATGCAAAAACAAATAATGCAGACATCAATTTTAAAATAC
>JAQCBG010000118.1 GCA_027621485.1 Pseudomonadota bacterium | reverse complement strand
AGGATGAAATAATTATTCTTACAGATGCAGGTACTGCAATTAGAGTAAATGTATCTGATATTAGAGTGACTGGCAGAGGCGCAAAAGGAGTGAGGGTGATAAATCTAAGAGATCGAGAAAAAGTATCAGCTGTTGCAAAAATAGAAGTATGTTCTGAGCTGAGTGAGTAATCAATATAAGTATAAAAAAGTATAAAAAATATTCATATTAGATGACTTTAGAGATATTGAGTTCTAAATATTCAATAAAATGCAAATGATTATTGAATAAATTGATGAATATGTTATATTCGCAAGTAATTTAATTAAATAAAGCGCCTTGACAGCTTTATTTAATATTTATAGAATCCACAAATTGATTTCTTCCTTATAGAAGTTCTTATGCGTATTGCTAAATTTTGGAATGAGGTTAAGTCTGAGGTTTTAAAGGTTGTATGGCCAACCAGAAGAGATGTTATTATTTCTTCTGTTTTAATTATAATTGTTTCTGCTTGCGCTGCTTTGTTCTTTTTTGCTATAGATTATATGTCCTATAAGCTCATTAAGTTAATACTTGGGGTGAGTAAGTAAAAGTTTATGTCTTTTAGTTGGTATATTATTAGTGTTTCTGTGGGTTTAGAAAATAGAGTTGCAAACTCTATAAGGAGTGAGGCCGCAAAGCATTCTTTAACAGATTCTTTTGGAGAGATTGTAGTACCTACATCTAAGGTCGCTACCAGACGTGGAAAAAGACAAATGCTGGATAAGAAAATGCTTCCCGGATATATTTTAATCAACATGCATCTTGATGAGAGGTCTTGGAGTATAATAAAAAATATCAACGGCGTTACTAAAATCTTAGGGGATGATAATAAACCTCAAAAGGTTCATCAAAAAGAAATTGATCGTATATTAGAGAGTATTAAGCAAAATGAGCTTAGATTAGATAGTGATGAGAGTTTTACAATTGGAGAGCTTGTAAATGTAATAGAGGGGCCTTTTAAAACTTTTTCTGGAAAGGTATCTTGCATAAATAAGGAGAAGAAAAAGTTAACAGTTGTGATTTCTATATTGTGCAGAGAAACATCTGCAGAGTTTGATTTTCATCAGGTGAAAAGAATTGAATAATTGATGCTTAGATATTGAATTTTATAGAATGTTTTTATTAAAGTTATGGCAGCAAAAAAAATAACAGCGCTTATTAAGCTTCAAGTTAAAGCTGGAGAAGCAAAACCTGCGCCTCCTTTAGGCCCTGCGCTTGGTCAAAGAGGCTTAAATATCATGGATTTCTGTAAGAAATTTAATGCAGAGACTGCTAGTATTGAAAAAGGCACGCCTATTCCAGTTGTGATTACTGCTTATTCTGATAAAAGTTTTACTTTTATTACAAAAACACCTCCTGTGAGTTTTTTCTTAAAAAAAGAGCTTTCTATATCAAGTGGCTCAAAGCTTCCAGGTAGAGATTTTGTTGGTTCTATCAACGCAGAATCTTTAGAAAGAATAGCAAAGCAAAAAATGGAAGATATGGGGGTTGATGACTTGAATTCTGCTGTTTCTATGGTTATGGGCTCTGCTATTTCTATGGGTATAAAAATAAATACTTAAATTTTTAAAAATATGAGTAAAAGACTAAAAAAAGCAAGAGAGCTTCTTGAGTGTGATAAGAAATATACAGTTAATGAATCTTTAAATATATTGAGTCTTTATAAGGCGCAATGTGCTGCAAAGTTCAATGAGACTGTTGATATTGTTGTGAAGCTCGGCATAGATACAAAGCATTCCGATCAGATGGTTCGTAGCACTGCGCTTATGCCAAGTGGACTTGGTAAGGAGATAAAAGTTGCATTAATTACCTCTGAGAATGAGCTAGAATTAGCTGAAAATTGTGGTGCAGATACTGTTGGTTCAAGTGATTTTATTGAAGAGATTAAGGGGGGTGCATTGCATTTTGATATATATGCAGCAACTCAATCTATAATGCCAAAAGTTGCAATGCTAGGTAAGATTCTAGGGCCAAAAGGTTTAATGCCAAATCCTAAACTTGGCACAGTTGCCAATATAAAAGAAGTAAAGTCTATGATTGAGCGCTTAAAATCTGGCCAAGTTGCATATAAGGCAGAAAAAGAAGGAATAATTCATGCTGGTATTGGAAAGCTTGATTTTGAAAAAGATGCGCTTTCTAAAAATATTGCATCTTTTTTTGAATCAGTTTTAAGTGCAAAACCTAAAGCTGCTCAAGGAACTTATGTAAGGTATGCATGTCTCAGCACATCTCAGGGAATCTCTATTCCTCTTGACTTGAATTCTGTACTGCGCTAGTAGTACTACTGACACTTGATTAGATATATGAACATTTATTTTATAGCATTGTGAATAAGAAAGAGAAGCAAATAGCAGTTATTGAGATGAGAGAAACTCTAAAGCGGTACGATTCTATAATTCTTGCTCGTAACTATGGAATGAACGTTATTCAATCCACAAAACTCAGGAGGCTGATAAAAAAAGATGCATCTGGAACTTGTTTTTTTGTAAAAAATAAGCTGGCTAAAATAGCTATACAAGAGACTTCTCATGCTCATTTAGCAGATTTTTTTTCTGGCGTTATTGTTGTATCTTGTGCAAATGATCTTATTTCTGCTGCTAAGACTTTAAAAGATTTTTCTCACTCTAATGATAATAAGATAGATATAGTTGCAGGTGTTTCTTCCGGAAGAATTATAAATGATGATTCTATAAAGCGTATTTCATCTTTTATATCTGAAGATAATTTGCGCGCTACCCTTCTTTCTTTAGTGAAAGAGCCAGCATCTTCTCTTGTAAGACTCTTAAATGCTCGCTTTAAGACTTTGGATTCTTGATAAGATTTTTAT
>JAQCBG010000117.1 GCA_027621485.1 Pseudomonadota bacterium | reverse complement strand
ATAAATGTATTGATTTCAGACTACATGCTAGGAGTAAATTAAAAGATGAGATATTAAAATTCAATTCCATTATAAGTAGAATATTAAGTATTAATAATCAAATTACAGAAAATGTACACTCAAAGAAAATATTACTCTCTTCTCAAAAAGAATTAATAAAAGGCGTAAAAGAAATTTCAGAGTATATAGGGATAAGGCATGAATTTGATAATCTAGGTAGAATTAACATTACAACACGCAGTGGTAATGCTCTTGTGGAGGGATCTCATGCTCAGTTTTTAAGTTATGCAGAAGATATAAATAAGGATGTTTTGGGTTTACCTTCTTATTCTATTGAATTTCAAAAATATAGCGCACGAGGCGCTTTTCAAAATCCAATAATTCTTTATTCAAGTGATGGAAGTGAAGCATCTGATTTATCATCTTATGAAATGATATCTGGTAAATTTGGTGGTATATTAAAAGAAGAAGGTATGAATTTGCCAAATTTACAACGCAAAATAGATTCATTGGCAGTAAATATTGCAGAGCAAGTAAATAAATTTCATAGAAAAAGCTCGCCATTAGATGGTTTTAAATCTTTAAAGGGAAATAAAGTAATAACTCTTGATTCTGAAATAGAGGGAAATGGAATGCTTCGATTAGGGCTTTTAGATCAAGGGGTAAATAAATCTATTACAGGCCATGAAAAGATAGATATTGATTTAAAAGATTTATCTTTAAAAGATGATAAAACCAATACTCAAGCAATTTTAGATTATATAAATGATTATTTTGCCGGATCTGGCAAAAAAAGACTAGAAATAGAGAATCTTGCAGATCTTAGATTATTTTCTAAAAATAAAGCTATTGCGCCAGGAGAGAAGATGAAAATGGGTATTGAAATTGGTAGAAAATTTCAAACAAACAATGAAAAAGATTATAAGATTGAATTCAAGAATCTAGAAATTAAAGCTTTTGACGGCGCAGGTATGATTGATATAAGTTCTTCTGCCACTTTATCTGGAAGTCAATATTTTGTAAATTCCAACAAAGGTCATCAGCAGGTTGCAGATGGCATAGAGATTGAATGCGATGTTCCAACCTCTGGAGCAGGTTATCCATATGATATATCATTTGATATAATTATACCAAATACTGATATGACTACTACAAGAACAATACGAGTTAGTTATGAAATACAAGATCCAGCTGGCGATACAAGTATAAATAAGATGATGCTTCGTCGTTTTTCTGTAAGTTCTGCGGTAGATATCTCATCATCTTCAACTTCACCAATTGCTCTTCCGAATTCTAAGTTTGCTAATAATGCTTTAAGTATGTATCTCGTAGATCAAGATGGCTCAACTCTTAGCTCTGCATCTCAAGATGGTTATTTGCAGATACAATCTAAGCAAAATTTTGTTATAGATGAATCAACTGAATCTGTTGCGCCTCTTTTAAGAGAGGTAGAAATAGGTACCTCATCTGAAAAAGTTGGATTTAATGATTTCTTTAAATTGAATGAAATATTGGTATTTAATAATACCAATAAAAATCAAGATAACAAAAACGACTATGCATCTAAGTCTATACAAATTTCCTCTGATATAGAAAAGAATATAAAAAATTTATCTATTTATGCCCCAAATATTTTCAATAAGTTGGTATTGAGGAAATCGAGTTTTAGTGATTTTGTAAAGAAGACTAATATCATGGGTGAGGGGATTAATATACTTGTATCTAAAAGTCAAAGTGAAGTCTTTTTAAGATATCAAAATTCTCAAGAGAAATCTGATGCATCAATGATATTTTTTCAAAAATTTGACGAAAAAATGGATGCAGAGGTGCAAGTAGATGTCGATGAAGAACTTCGAAATATAAGTAATATTTCTCAAAATCATGAGGCTTTAAGTCAGGTGTATAGAATCAATAATAAAATTCTAGAGAAACTCATTGAGATAACTCTATAGATATATTGTTTGTAATTATATTAATATAACGCTATAGTTCTATTCTATAATTACAATGACATAATTTTTTAATTTGTTGTATATGCCTGCTCATCTCACTATCTCTCAATTAAAAAAATCTGAATTTGCTGTAAAAACAGCAAGGAAAAAGGTTGACCATGCTCGTGATGTTTTTGGAGGAAAGTTTCACGATAAAGTCTTTGATCATAACATGAAAAATAGAGAAGATAAAATTGATGGGTCTTCTAGATTATCTTCTATGAGATTTCAGTATGAAAGCTTAGACGCAGAGATAAGAAAGTTAGAGCAAATTCACGAGGTAATGGGAAATGCTTTGCATAGAATTCACATATTGAGTGATGCAACAACAGAAGGTCAAAGCATTATAGAGGGATATGATGGGGGATTGCGAGATGATAGTATTACAAAAATGTTTAAAAATAATATGTTAGATATTTTGAGTAATTTTATAGAAAATATTAATAGTAAAGATAATACTGGTAATTACATATTTTCTGGTAATGCATCTGATATTATGCCCATAGATAAAGATGCTTTCATAATATCTGGCATGAATAATATGGATGATATATTATATTATAATGGAGATACTGAAAAAGATACTTATCGCGAATTTTATTATAAAGATTTTCATATTACCTTGCCTGTGAGAGCAGATATGGAGGCAATTCGCAGAACTTTATTTATATTTTATAAAGGCAAAAATGGTGAGATTTTAGATGGTTATGTTGATATATTAAAGAAAGCTCGCACAGATCTTTTGATCTGCGCGCACCAAATTTCAGAGTCTATGCAAGATATAGAGAATTATATAACGCAATATACAAAAGAGAGGGTGCAATTAAAGAAAAATGCAGAAAGCATTTCTGAAATAGATATCTTGGAAA
>JAQCBG010000116.1 GCA_027621485.1 Pseudomonadota bacterium | reverse complement strand
TACAGATAGAATTAATTTAATAATTGAATCTTCTAATAAAAATATTATAAAGGCATTAAAGAATGAAAAATTATATCAATATATTTGTAATCAAACCCTTAGTGATTTCATTATTATTAAGGAATGCGAAACAAATACTGATTTAATAATTGATATAAATAAAATTAATACAAACAAATCATAATCATATTTAATTTATTATGCATAGAAAGCTAAATGTCTTTTATAAATGATCTAAAAAATCTGCAAGAGAAATCTATTTATTCTCTCTTCATTATGTGCTTTGGATTGATCGCTCTTTTTATAGCATATTACTGGCAATATGCTCTTGGCTTTATTCCTTGTGAATTATGTTATTATGAGAGAATTCCTTTTTGGGTTATATTTATTGCATCTTGCTATATGATCTTAAATTGGAGCAAGGCTATTAAGTACTACAATATATACATGTATATTGTAATTTGCGCTTTAGTGATAAACTGCTCATTAGCATTATTTCATGCATTACTTGAAAATGGAATTATTAAGCTGCAATTAGCGTGTACTGGTTATATGAAAAGCGCCTCTTCTCCAGAAGAAATGATGAAAATAATAAATGCAGCACCTCTTGCTTCTTGCTCTGCAAAAAGTCCTACTATATTGTCATTTTCTATGACAGGATGGAATTTCTTTACATCTCTCATATTGCTCTTTACGCTTATTATAATAAAATCAGAAAGATTTGATTATAAATTTTATTACTATAAAGCAAAGCGCACTGGTAATTTTGATGAACTAAAAGATCACATCAAAATTGCAAAAACTAAAGAAAGAGAAAGAGAAATTGCAAGGACGAATAAAATAAAAAAAATACAAGATTAATTACTGAGATTTATTAGGTGCATTACATTGAAAAAAAATAATTATATTAACTCTCTTCTAAGAGTTAATCATGCAGGAGAATATGGTGCGCTTAGAATATATGACGGACAACTTGCAGCAATATCTAATAATACAAAAGACCTTGATTTAAGAACTCAAATTGAGCATATGCGCTTACAGGAAGAGAGGCATTTTGAATATTTTAAAAATCAAATTACAATGCGCCACGTCAGACCTACTCTTTTTATGCCAGTCTGGCATGCTTTTGGATTCATGCTTGGTAAACTTTCGTATCAATTAGGCAAAGATGTTGCTATGGCAACAACTTCAGCTGTGGAAGAAGTAATTGAAGAGCATTATCAAGATCAGATTGATATGCTATCAGATTATTTTGAAAATGAAGATGAGCTAATGAATAATATTAAGCAATTTCGGATTGAAGAATTAGAACATAAAGATATTGGAGATCAGAATCATTTAGAATCGAATTTACTATGCAAGACTTTTAAATCGTTTACAAAGCTTGCAACAAAAATTGCAATTAAAATCTCAAAGAGCTTATAATCCGCCTCTCTCACTTACTTAAATAAACTCAAAAAATGCAAATTCATCATATAAGAAATTTCTCTATTATTGCGCATATAGATCATGGAAAATCTACCATAGCAGATCGCATAATAGAGCTTTGTAGAGGTCTAGAATCAAGAGAAATGAAACAGCAAGTTCTTGATTCAATGGAAGTTGAGCAAAGAAGAGGCATTACCGTAAAAGCTCAAACAGTAAGACTACAGTATGAAGCAAAAGATGGAAAAAATTATATGCTCAATCTTATTGATACTCCAGGTCATGCAGATTTCTCTTATGAAGTGAGTAGATCTCTTGCTGCATGCGAGGGCGTTATTCTTGTTGTTGATGCATCTCAAGGAGTTGAGGCTCAGACACTTGCAAATACATATAAAGCAATAGAAAATGATCTAGAGATAGTTATCGCATTAAATAAAATTGATCTCCCAACTGCAAACATAGAACAAGTTAAATCCCAAATAAAAGATGTCATTGGCCTTGAAAGTGAAGATGCAATTTTAGTTTCTGGAAAAACAGGTAATGGCATTGAAGCATTGATTGAATCTATAATAGCAAAAATACCACCTCCTTCCTCCAATACAAAAACCGATCAATTTAATTTAAAAGCCATGATTCTAGATAGTTGGTATGATAAATATCTTGGAATTGTAACGCTTATAAGAGTTGTTGATGGCTTTATTCAAACGCATCAAAAAATCAAAACTCTTTCCAATAATGAGGAATATATAGTAGAAAGAGTTGGAGCCTTTACACCAAAACGTATTGAATTAGATAATCTTTACGCAGGAGAAGTAGGCTTTATTACATCTTCCATAAAAAATGCTCAAGATTGCAAAGTTGGAGATACTATAGTCGATCATTTAAATAATTCTGCATCTCCATTACCAGGCTTTAAAGAAGTGAAGTCAATGGTTTTTTGTAGCGTTTATCCTGAAGAGGTCAGTGAATTTGAAAAATTAAAAGTGAGTTTTGAAAGATTAAAATTGAACGATTCTAGTCTTCATTACGAAATTGAAAATTCTGGCGCTTTAGGTTTTGGTTTAAGGTGTGGTTTTTTAGGACTTTTGCATTTAGAAGTTGTACAAGAGAGACTTGAAAATGAATTCGATCTTAATATCATTACGACAGCACCAAGCGTATTATATAAATTGCATCTTACATCTGGAGATTCTATATATTTATATAATCCAATGCAAATGCCGCATCCAACAAAAATATTATATATGGAGGAACCTTGGATTAAAGCAACAATAATTCTTCCAGATACTTATTTAGGATCAATATTAAATCTTTGCACTGAAAAAAGAGGTATTCAAGAAGAAATGCTACAAACCGGAAATAAGGTTATGCTTTCATATAAATTACCTCTTAACGAAGTTGTATATGATTTTTATGATAAAGTTAAATCTCTCTCTAAAGGTTATGC
>JAQCBG010000115.1 GCA_027621485.1 Pseudomonadota bacterium | reverse complement strand
CTTTTTCTATCTACAATTTTAAATATTGAATTAGATTTTTCATTTTTTATAAAGTTAGTTATAGATCCTATATTCATATTACATAAAGCGTCCGCCAATTCTTTTTTTAATTGCTTTATTTGAACCCAACCTATAATACCACCTCTTTCTCTTGATAAGCTTTTTGAAAATTTTCTTGCAACATCCTCAAAAGAATTACCCTTTAATGCATCTAAGATTTGTTTATTGAATAATACATTGTTTTTAGAATACCCATTTTCATATACTGTAATTTCTGCAAGCAATACATAATCATTTAAACAAGGTTTATCATAAGAAATAAAAGTTGTGGATTTTAGTGCATTCTCAACCTCCTCTTCTTTAATTATAATATGATCTCTAATATCTTTTTGAATCATGTAGCTCTTTAGAAGCATAGAGGAAAAAAATTGCCGAAGCAATGCTTCACTAATGCCCTGTGATTTAACATTCTTAAGAAATTCCTGGACATCTAAATTATTAGATTTTGCAACAGATTGTATTTGCTCATCAATTTGCATGGATGTTATTTTGACTCCATCTGATTTTGCTTTTTGCGCAATTAATGCATCTTGAATTAATTCATTTAGTATTTGCAAACGATAACTTGATTGCACATTTTTAATATCAAATTTTTTATTTCCAAATGCTGATAGAATCAGCAATCTATTTTGAACATCAAATGATGTAATAACCTCCTGCTCTACGGTTGCAAGTATTCTATTTTCGGCATGTAATAAAGAGCAAGATATATAGATTAATGCTATTATTAAAAAAAAGCGTATTGTATAGTGGCATTTTGATATATTTGATAAAATCGATGTATAAAAAGCATTTATTTTTGCTCTGGATGAGTTAATTTTTGATAAGCATTTATAATGGAAGATAAAATCTTAGAATCTTCTTGTAGCTGAAAAAATAATGTGTCATTTTTAGTAATATTAATACTACGAACTGGCAAAATCTCAACTACAGTACCAACAAGAAATACAGAGTCACATAATACTAAATCTAAAATTGAGATATCTTTTACTATGGATTTTACACCTATAGTCTTTGCTATATCTAGTACTGTTTGCCTAGTAATTCCATCTAAACAATATTTTGTAAATGGCGTCAAAATAGATTTATTTTGAATCATAAAGACATTTGCAGTAGTTGATTCCGCAATATTACCTTCTTGATCTAGCAATAATGCATCTTGAAATCCATTATTTTTAGCTTCCGATTTTGCCAGATAAGAGAGTGTGTATGCAGAAGAAACCTTGCATCCATAAGGAAAAGAATTTAATGATGGCTTTCTCCAACTTGAAATCATTAAATTTGGATTTTGCACATTTTTTTCTTCAAAAGAAAATGCAATAATAGCAACATTAACACTGCAGCCTTCGCCATCTATCTTATAATTTTCATCACCTAACCAAATTATAGGTCTAATGTATGCATTGCCTATTTTTCTAGAGAAATCTAAAATAATATTCTCAAGATCAAGCATCTTATAAGGTACATCATAATTCAAGATGTCTGCAGATTTATATAATCTTTGCATGTGCTCGCGCAACTTAAATGGAAAGCCATCATAAGATCTTATGCCTTCAAAAATAGCACCCCCATAATGCAAAGAATGAGTTGAAATATCAAGAAGAGCTATAGAAGCATTAGCATCTATATACTGACCATTGCGCCATATTAGTCTTTTATTCATTTTAAAACATCATTTTTTATAATATCACATGAAATCTTAGCGCAAGCTCTTGATACATCTCTGATTTTTGTTATATATGCAACTCTTTCAGGCACGCTTATCACGCCTCTTGATTCAAGTAAATTAAATGTATGCGATGCTTTAATACAGCAATCATAGGCTGGATTTGGCAAATTCTTTTCAATTAAAAAATTAGCTTCTTGAATAAGATAATCAAAATATAATCTCAATGCTTTTATATCTGCATACTGAAAATTATATAAAGAATATTCATATTCTCTTTGCTTGAATACATCACTATATGTAATTTCTGAATTCCATTGAATATCCCAAACACTCTCTACTTCTTGCACATACATTGCAAGCCTCTCTATTCCATATGTAATTTCAACTGCTGGTATTTCAGAATCTATACCTCCAAGCTGTTGCATGTATGTAAATTGCACAACCTCCATGCCATCACACCATATTTCCCAGCCAAGACCCCAAGCTCCTAAGGTTGGATTTTTCCAGTCATCTTCAAGAAATCTTATATCATGTACTGGTGCTTTAATTCCAATTGCTTTTAAACTTTCTAAACAAAGATCCTGAGCTTCTAAAGGAGAAGGTTTCATAATAACCTGCATTTGAAAGTAATGCTGCATCCTATTTGGGCTATCTCCATATCTGCCATCTTGAGGCCTTCTGCATGGTTGTATATATACAATATTCCATCTTTTTCTTAGAAGAGTATGTATTGCAGTTGCCGGGTGAGATGTACCAGCACCAACTTCGATATCATAAGGTTGAAGCATGATGCAACCGTTTGCGCACCAGAATTTCTGCAAACTTAGTATTATATCTTGAAAATACATAAAAGAACAATTGGAATATCAAAATCATATATAGCGATATCAGATATATGAAATATTTGCAATTTTTAGATTGATTTTTGAGTAGAAACACTTTGTTTTCTTATAACATTCGGAGATTTCTTACTTATCTCTTCATATTCAAAGTTCCCTACGCCAGCTATTATAGGAGGTGCTGCGCATTCCATGCATTGCTCCGCTAAAGCCTCTGCTTTATCTGCATCTTTTGCATTTTTAGATATATAATTTATCAGCTCATCATACTGCGACATAAATAAAACTTATATAAATGAAAAAATTCAAACAATTCATACTATAATAAAAGTATTTAATA
>JAQCBG010000114.1 GCA_027621485.1 Pseudomonadota bacterium | reverse complement strand
CATCAACATATAGGCGCATCCTACATTTATATTTATAACATCATCTTCTCTTTCACAAAATCTATGTTTTGCTTATCTTTTGCTTAATCTGCAATATATCTCTTTATGATAATTTTAGATGCGTATGTAATTGATATATTAGTGATAATCGTATAAATGGCAGATCTACTTCTTCATTTTATCTATTACCCCCTACTTGCACCTGTTTCCTTTGCACTACTCTTTTGCGCTAATACGTCATTACACTTTTGCTGTATTGTATCTCGCATATTTGAAATCTTCTCTTTAGAGTAATTTACAATCTTTTCTTCATACTTTTGAATTATTTTAAAGGCGCTTGCAATTACTTCATAAACAAATGAAGCTGCATCTAAAATAGCATTCTTAGAAGGAGATTTATTTTTTGTTGCTTACTTTTCTACATCTTTCTTTACGCAATCAGCAATCTCTTTTATACATGCTGTTTTTGTCTGATCGTCATCAAATTCTATTCCAGCTTTTTGAATTATTACTTCTGCAATCTTCATGGCCTGCACATCACGCCTTCCCTCCTGCGTAGAGCGATCCTCAGCATACATTTCTAATTTTGAGAATCTGTCATCATTTTTTTTGAATTTCTTGTAACCAATTCTTCATTCCTTCAGAGTTTTTAAAGTGTTCTGCAATATCTTTTTCATTCAAATGCATCTCTAGATCTGAGAATGCCTTGTCTAGCGCATCTGGTTTTATGCTCTCAAGCCATTTTTGCATATTATATAATACACTTGAGAATTTCTTTATATCATTATTAGGCTCGTATATATTATTTGAATTCTCTCGTACGTATGACGACAATGCAGATTCCATTAACTTTTTAATATCTGAATTTATATACACCTCTTGATTATATAACTCTTGCAGATTTTGAATTTCTAGCTGCGCAATATCTTTCATGTTCAGAAGCATTTGCTCAATCTCTTGCTGAACTATTGCGTTATCAATCGCATCATCAATCTGCATAAGAATACTCTTTTATTTGTTATTTTACGAGCTAAAAAAAGAGTACATTAAATACTTTGTTATTTTCTTAAACATTAAAATAAATAACAAATACTAATTCATAATCTAATGTACTCATCATTCTCAATTGTTATCCTCGGCTTTGTTCTTTCCCCTGAGATTGCATTGATCTCACTGCATCGATCATCCTGTTTACTTTCTCTACGCTATAATTTTTAATACTTGAAGCGCATTTCGCAATTGCTTCAAAAGCAGCAATCAGGATATCATAAGTGAATAATAAGGTATCTCTAGGCGTATCAATAGTTATGTTTTTTACTGTAGATCTATTCCCTTTCAACTTCGCTGCAATTGATTGAGCTCTTAAATCACCCCATCCAGGCTGCTCAACTTTCTTTAAAATTTCTTTTGCACAATCTACCATTGTTTCTGTATATCTTTCCTCATCTTCTGAAGACTGGAATTGTATTTCCATGCGTTCTAATACAATCCCTCCAATTGTCTTTAGTGTATCTGACATTGCGCCTTCATAACTCTCGAGCTTTGCATCGATTTCATAAATTAATTGCGCTGCGTTCTTCACTTCTTCCTTATTGTTGCTTCTCATCCCCTGTTTTTGTGCGCCACCCAAAAAAGACTGAATAGCAGTCACAATTCCAGAAATACCTAATTTCACTTCTTCATTCTCAGTAATATCCAGGAAGCTTAGAATTTCATTTTTTATACTCTCGACTTTTATATTCTCGTTCAAATCAATCGCTTCCGTGTAATTTTTTTTCAGCGTAGACAAGTGATTATACAATTTGTTTACTTCTTGGGTCTTTTCTATATAGGGAGCTAAATCATCTATATACTCTCGAATTGTTTGCTCCACTTTACGTTGCCCTATTATTACTTTTTGTCCTGACATAATTATACATCTTTTAATTGTTTTACTTTAGATTTTTTATCGTATAGGTTGTATTATAAAGAATCAAGCAATTTTATAAAATCACCTATATATCATATGTAAAAAGTAACGTACCATTTTCCTCTTTATGATAATGTTACAAGCGCTTTGCATTATAAACATTAAAAACATAATTGATTGCAGCATCTTTGTTCATGTGCGTTGTATCTACCTCAATGTATTCTGGACCTTGTCTTAATGGTGCGCTATTTCTTTTACTATCTGCAAAATCACGTTTTCTTATATCTCTTTCCACATCTTCGAGACTTAAATTCTCACCTCTGCCCCTTAATTCCTTTAATCTTCGCTGAGCCCTTACTTTGGGTTCGGCAGTGACATAAATTTTTAAATCCGCCTCTGGAAAGATAACAGTACCTATATCTCTCCCCTCAACAACAATACCAACACTATTTTTTGAAAATGATCTTTGAATTTCAAAAAGAGCATCTCTGACCTCTTGAATTGCAGCGCATTTTGATGCAAGTACGCTAACATGAGAAGAATATAATTCCTCACATTCTTTTATTTCTCCTGTACAAGCTTTTGCGATCTTAATAATCTCACTTTGAATATTAAAATCTACACCACTTGTAATTGCACTGAGCGCAACCCACCTATATAAAAGACCGGTATTAAAGTGTTTAAAGCCTAAAATTTTTGCAACCCCTTTTGCAATAGTTCCTTTGCCAGAAGCAGCAGGACCATCTATTGCCAAAATAAATGGAGAAAGTACACAATGCGAAATTCTTTGATGCATTACTTTTGCGCTTAATTAATTTGCAAATTATTCAAATCTACCGCATCAGCGCCACAGCGCTTTGCTATAACTAAAAAATGCCTTGCATCTTGCAATTGATTTATAAGCTTTTTTGCTTTTGCGAATGCAAGATTTGATTGAGGGCAATTTCCTTCTTTACTATACGCAACACCTTCTTGAAATAAAAACATATACAGCATCATTTTATCTA
>JAQCBG010000113.1 GCA_027621485.1 Pseudomonadota bacterium | reverse complement strand
CTTCATTTGTTTTTATATTATATTCTAAAATATCATAAGAAATATGATATTTTTTAACAATATTATCTAATTCTATTTTTAGATGATTTTCAGAATTATTACTTTTAGATACAATTAATAAACATTGAAATCTGCGTGTTGCAATTGCAATAACATGATTTTTATCATTCTCTGATTCGGTCATATTATCAATTATTGTGCATTTTGAATCAGATGAGTGCATTGATAAAATAGTAACAGGTATTACAGGCTCTTCAATGCAAGGCATAAGTGCTCTGGGATGTAGAATTTTAGCTCCAAATCTTGCTAATTCATTCATTTGAGTGAATGATATATTGCTTATTAATTTAGCATCATCAACAATATTTGGATCTGCTGTATATACACCCATAACATCAGTATATATTCTAAGTGCCGTAGCATCTATAATTCTTGCAAATAGCGCTGCAGAAAAATCACTACCACCTCTTCCAAGAGTTGTGATTATTTTTTGCTTACTTGTAGAGCCTATAAATCCTTGCGTTATAATTACACCGCCCTCATAAAGAGATTTCTGACTCATCCACATTTTCTTTGAAGCTTGAATATCAGGTATTGCATTGCAAAAAGAATCATCTGTTATAATGATATCGTCAGCATTTAAAAAATGTGCGTTACATTTGAGATGTATAAGCAATGAAAACAGCAAGAAAGAAGAGAGTTTCTCTCCAACAGAAAGTATGAGATCTATATCATTATTTTGAATATTTCTTCGATTATGTATAAATCCATATATTGGATTTAAAATATTCTCAATAGACTCTATAATTTCTTGATCTAAAGAAAGATCTAATGCAATTTTAATGTGTCTGTTTTTAATATCAAGATAAAGGTTATGACTTGGATTTTTAGAGAATTCTATTAATTTATCAGTCAATGAACCTAAAGCACTTACAACAACAACTCTTATGTTATTATCGCATTTTATAATTTTTGCAGCTTTTCTAAGCAGCGTAGCTGTTTCTATGCTAGTGCCACCAAATTTTATAACTACAGACACGTATCATGCAAAAACATTACTTAAACAAAAAAGTGAAAGTAGTGATCAATATATTCATCAGTTGATTATATTATTATAAATGTATTTATAATCACTTACTTACAATAACCATTGCAGGCTTTAAAACCCTAGAATGTATTGTATAGCCTGCATCGAGTACAGATAAGATAATACCAGGTTCAACACCATCTTTTTCTTCTTGGCTAACAGCTTGATGGAAATTATGATCAAATTCTGAATTTATTGGATTCATTCTCTCAATGCCATGAGTTTGCAATGCCTCTTCCATAATTTTTTTAGTCATTTTTACTCCATCAATAAATCCTTTAAGCGTCAGATCGCTTTCAAAGTCTTTTGGTATACTGTCTGTTGCTCTATATAAATTTTCTAAAACGTTAATCATATCTTTTGCAAATTTTGTAATGCCGTATTTATGATTATCATCTAATTCTTTTGCAAATCGCTTTCGTAGATTATCTATTTCAGCTTCTTTTCTAAGGAGTAAGTCTCGATTTTCAGATAGATTTGCCTCTAACTCTGAAATTATTTTTTCCGTATTGTGTGAAGAAGTAAATGCATCTACATTATTATCAGTTGCGTTATTATCAGTATCATTTTGACTGCTATTATCTTGATTTTCGTTTTGCTCGTTTTGCTTTATAACGGAGTCAATTTTATTTTCTGAATTTAACGTTGAATGATTTTGTTGTTTAATTTCTTCTGCCATATTTCAATTATCATTTTAAATGATTACGTCTCTAGAATTAAATAGGTGCTGTGGCTTTAATTTACAAGTATCTTTCTTATTAACACTCAGAAAAAATTAAGTTAATATAAATTTAATACGCATCAATTTTAAATAAATAGGTATTAATTTTTATGGAAAAAAAGAAAATTGCCATTATAGGTGGAGGAAATATAGGTGGTACGCTTACACTTCAAAGTGCGCTGCGAGGCATAAGAGAAATAGTATTGTTTGATAAAACTGGTGATTTTGCCAAAGGAAAGGCGCTAGACATTATGCAATCTCTTGCTATAGAGAGAATTGATTGCGATATCATAGGCACTGATGATTATAAAGATATTAGTGGATCAGATGTTGTTATTGTAACAGCTGGTGTACCTAGAGGACCTGGTATGAGTAGAGATGATTTACTTAGTGTAAATGCAGATGTGATGAGAGTTGTTGCAAAAGGAATAGCTCAATATGCAAAGGATGCATTTGTTATTGTAGTTACAAATCCATTAGATGCCATGGTATATGCGCTACAAAAACTTAGTGGCCTACCATCAAATAGAGTGATTGGAATGGGAGGAGTATTAGATTCTGCTCGTTTTAAATTATTTTTAGCGCATGAACTTAAGGTATCTGTGCAAGATGTAGAGGCTTTTGTGTTAGGTGGGCATGGTGATGCAATGGTTCCTCTTTATAATTCTATATCTGTTGCTGGAATTCCTTTAAGGGATTTAATACAGATGAATATGATAACAAGTGATAAGGCAGAAAGTATTATAGAGCGTACCCGTAAGGGCGGAGGTGAAATCATATCGCTTCTTAAGAAAGGCTCTGCATTTTATGCGCCAGCAAGCGCAGCTCTTGCTATGGCATTTTCTTATATGAATGATGAAAAGAGAATTATGCCGTGCGCAGCATACTTGAACGGAGAGTATGGCTTTAGTGGTTTATATGTTGGCGTTTCTGCTATTATAGGTGCATCCGGACTTGAGAAAATAATTGAAATAGAGCTTAAAGAAAACGAAAGAGCTGCGTTTGAAAAGTCTGTTGAGAGTGTCAAAAAATTACTACATGACATGGAGAAGTTCTTGTGATATTACCTCAAGGCATTATATTTAGAATTTGGAAGTTTTTTCTATGAGAATTTT
>JAQCBG010000112.1 GCA_027621485.1 Pseudomonadota bacterium | reverse complement strand
GGTGATTTTCATAACATTGTCTAAATAACATATTAATTTGTTTTTTATTAAAAAATCAATTTTTGTTTTTATTTGGTTATAAAATTTATCATCAATTTTAATACCAGAAAACATACGTAAACCTACTGCAATTTTTTCATTAAATAACTCTTCTAAACTGAGCTCATGACATTTTTGAACTGAATGCTTATATTTTAAAATTCTTGACATCCATTTTTGTGGGGGGCTAAAATTCAAAGTTGCAAACTTCTTACCATCTCTTGTATATCTACCATGCGCACCAGGCCCTATTCCCAGGTAATCTCCATATTGCCAATAATTCATATTATGAATACTTTGATAATTTTTTTTTGCATGATTTGAGATCTCGTAAGCATTCAGTCCATAATTTACTGTAATTTCATGAGTAATTTTGTATAAATCTGCAAGTCTTTCATCTATTGGCATTTTTATAATTTGAGATTTTACATCACTAAAGAATTGAGTGCCTTTCTCTATAGTAAGTTGATAAAGAGATAAATGTTTGATATCTTCTTTTAATACTTTTGTGAGCGCTAACTCCCAATCTTTATTTGTTTGATTTGGAAGTCCATATATTAAATCTACTGAATAATTATCAAAAATTTTTGCAGTATCTAAAAGAGCATTCTTTGCAATATCTCCAGAATGAGATCTACCTAAAAACTTCAGCTCATCATCTTTGAAACTTTGCACGCCCAAAGAAAGGCGATTAATTCCAGCATTTTTAAATGCAAGTAGTAATTTATAAGATATATTTTCAGGATTTGCCTCTAGCGTTATTTCGATATTCTTATCAAAAGAATTAGAATGCTTCTTTAAGCATTCCAAAAATGATTCAATAAAATACTGAGATACAAGAGATGGAGTGCCGCCACCAAAAAACACGCTAATTATATTTTTATCTTTTAAGTACTCTTTATAATATTCAATTTCCATGCAATATGCAGATAACATCTCATCTTCCTTCATATCTTGCACAATATGAACATTAAAATTGCAATAAGGGCATTTAGCAATGCAAAAAGGCCAATGCATGTATATAGATAAATGATTCTTCACTTCTATATTGGCCTTATAAAATATTATATAGTGATAATTTACTTTACATCTGTTCTAAAGGTTTAACGCCTATAATATTTAAAGATTCAGAGATAATAATAGAAAAGCATTGTACAAGCGCAATTCTTGCTATAGTAATAGGCGCGTTATCTGGAATAATAAAATGCATATTTTTATTTTCAGAACCTGCATTCCAAAGTCTATGAAATGAATTTGCAAGAGAAATAATATAATATACTATTTTATGAGGTGATAAATTTTCGGCAGCATGATCTATAATCTTTGGAAAAAGCGCAATAGTCTTTATTACATCTATTTCAAAATCTTCCTTAAGAAGTGAAAAATCCACGCTCTCATACTTAGTTTTTTCCATTAACTCAAATTCCATATTAAATTTTTCTTTTGCAAATCTAAGAACAGAGCATGCCCTTGCATGGGAATACTGTATATAAAAAATTGGATTCTCTTTTGATTGATTTTTTATATTTTCAACGTCTATTTCTAAATTTGTATCATGATTTTTCAAAAGCATAGATATTCTAAGCTCATCAACACTCATTTCGCTTAAGATATCATCAACATTAATAAAATTGCCTGCGCGCTTAGACATTTTATATGAAGAACCATTCTTTAAAAGCTTTACAAGTTGCACATTCTCTACTCTTATTGAGGCAAGATTGTCGCTAAGTGCGCTTGTTGCAGCTTTTATTCTATTATTATAACCAATATGGTCTGCGCCTAAAAACAGTATTAGATTATTAAAACCTCGCTTTATTTTATGATAATGATACGCAATGTCGCCCGCAAAATATGTTAGTTCTTTGTTTTGCTTTTTAATAACTCTATCTACATCATCTCCAAATTTTTTAGATTTAAAAATTAACTGCTCAGTATCATCTTGTTTGTCTTTGGAATTTATTACTTTGCCCTTTGGATTATCAAGCAATCCTCTGTATAACAAATTTTTACTCTCTAGAAGATCAAGCGCATCTTGAAGTTTTGGATATACATCTTCTTTCTCAGATATAAAAGAATCAAATTTAACTTTTAACTTATCTAAGTCACTTTTAATAAGCTCCATAACAGAATTTATTGCAAACTCTTTAAAATCTTCATTTTTAGCAGAAAGCATTGTATCTTTCTTTTCATCATAAAGTCTTTTTGCAATATCAATTAAATAATTTCCTGGATATCCATCTTCGGGAAAAACAACATCCTTACCTAAAAGATTACAATATCTTGAAAATAAAGAATTTGTTAATGCATCAATTTGTTTGCCTGCATCATTTACGTAATATTCGCAAAATACTTTATATCCTGTGTATTTCAAGATCTTTGCTACAACATCTCCAACAATAGCACATCTAATATGACCAATATGCATTGGACCAGTTGGGTTTGCGGAAAGAAATTCTATATGAATGCACTTAGTTGATCTATCTTTTGGCGCATCATATAATTTTAAATGATTTCGATAGTTAGTAAGGGTTTTTTTTAGTAAATCTTGCCAAAAAAGATTTTTAATTTTTAAATTAATAAATCCAGGTCCAGCAACATCTGCACTCTCTACATAAGATAAGTTTTTACTAATTTCTAAGCATAATTGCGCTGCTAAGTCTCTTGGATTTTTTTTTAATAATTTTGCTAAAACCATTGCAATATTTACTGCAATATCACCATGAGCTTTATTATTTGGGATCTCTACGACAAAATTTATATCTTCAAATAAATGAGAGTAAATATTTTCATCTGTAATGATATTTCTAATATCATCTCGCACTATGGCAAATATATTTTGCATAACATAAAAGAGTTTTTGATAAACTTATCTTCTGCGTATATATATCTTAAGCAATA
>JAQCBG010000111.1 GCA_027621485.1 Pseudomonadota bacterium | reverse complement strand
CAAATATTATTTTTCTTCTTTTTTGTTTCTGGACTTTGATATTTGATAAAGTTTCAGATATGTAACCCATTTTTACCGAACTTTTACAAAAACTTCTTAAAAAATCATTACAACTTGATAGATAAATTACCTTTATGCTCATGATTGATATGAGGGCTAACCATGGATAAATTACTATTTTTTTTGTAAATGAATAAAGATGGTTAAGATCGTTGTGGATAAAGATACCAATTTTATTTGCTTTTCCGCTTAATATTAAAAAGAGGATAGAGAAGAAGAATGGCGGTGAATGAAAAAGATATAACGTCTCTTCATCAACATTCTGAATATTTTTTAACGCCTTAAAGTCTTTACCAATAATAGTTTTTTGTGAGGGAGCTGGAAATGTCTCAATGAATTTCTCAACACCACCTTTCCCCCAAATGCTAACTATATGCGTTACCAACATACCAATCTACAGTCTTTTTTAGGCCATCTATTAAGCTTATCTTTGGATGCCATCCAAGTTTTTGTAGTCTGCCTGAGTCCATTAATTTTCTTGGTGTGCCATCTGGGTATGACGAGTTAAAGAAAATCTCACCATCAAAATTAACTACATCACTGATTATAGTAGCCAGTTGTTTTATTGAAACTTCAGAATTTGATCCAACATTCATTAATACTCCATTACTTGCGGCTTCTTGGAACTCATCTTTACCAATATCTAAAATAAATTTAATTGCAGATGCTAAATCTTCAACATGCATAAACTCTCTCAAGGGAGATCCAGTTCCCCATATTTCAACTTTATCTGATCCATTGTTTTTAGCATCTAGAAACTTTCTAATTAAAGCAGGAATTACATGTGAGTTTTTTAAATCAAAATTATCGTATGCACCATAAAGATTTGTTGGCATCAAAGCTCTTGCATCAAAATCATATTGCTTGTTTAAAGCTTGGCACAACTTAATTCCAGCAATCTTTGCTATTGCATATGCCTCATTGGTTTCCTCTAGAGAGGAAGAAAGCAAATCTTCTTCTTTCATTGGCTGGGGGCAAAACTTTGGATAGATACAGGAGCTACCGAGAAAAATAATATTTTTGATATCTAGCTCTTTGGCAGCATTTATAATATTGTTCTGAATTCTTAAATTATCAATCAGGAATTCATACTGATGTAATGAGTTTGCTAGTATTCCTCCAACCTTCGCAGCACAAATTATGATTTGGTCTGGACTACATGCAGCAAGAAAGCTTGAGACTCTTTTCTCATCAATCAGGTCTAATTCCTTTCTGTCAGCAGTTATTAGCTCATACTCAGGGCATGAAGAGATAATATCGGATACATGTCGTCCAACCATTCCTTTGTGGCCTGCAACGAAGACTCTCATTTTATTTGTTATTTTTTACCTGTTGATCTATCCAAGGATAGGTGTTTTCAATGCCATCTCTTAATGTATGTTTTGGTTGCCACCCTATCTTTTCCTCAATTAGCTTATTGTCGGAGTTACGACCTCTAACGCCTTCTGGTCCTGGTATGTTATTTATAGTTATCTTTTTCCCTGATACATCTGCAATAAGTAAAGCTAAATTGTTTATAGATATCATTTCTTCGGAACCTATGTTGACCGGGCCTTCAAATTCAGATCTTGTAAGGGCGATTGTTGCATCGATACAATCATCAATATACAAAAATGATCTGGTTTGAATTCCATCACCCCAGACTTCAATTACACCTTCGTTGTTTGCCATTGCTACTTTCCTACAAAGAGCTGCTGGTGCTTTTTCTTTCCCGTCATTCCAAGAACCTTCAGGCCCATAAATATTATGATACCTTGCAACTCTAACCTCCATTGCCTTATTTCTGGCATATGCTGCATACATCCTTTCACTAAATAATTTTTCCCAACCATATTCCGAATCAGGCGCTGCAGGATATGCTGAACCCTCACTACATTTTGGGTTATCAGGGTCAAGCTGATTGTACTCTGGATAGATGCACGCGCTCGAGGAGTAGAAAATTCTCTTTGAACCTGACTTATGTGCAGCATCCAGTATATTTAAATTAATAAGAGCAGAGTTTGTCATAACATCCGCATCATTTTCTCCAGTAAATATATATCCAGCACCGCCCATATCGGCAGCTAGTTGGTATATTTCATCAAATTTTTGGTCAACTAGATTATTTACGAATCCTTGATCACGAAGATCGCCTTGTAAGAACTCATCACAAGCAGTTTCTGAGAATCTTGGGTATTTAAGATCAGCGCCTTTCACCCAAAAACCCTCTTCCTTCAATCTATTTACAAGATGGTGCGCTATAAAACCACCACAACCAAGTACTAAAGCTTTTTTCATTTCTATTCTCCTTTGATTTTAGTTATATATTCTTTAAGGTTTCTCCTGCATGCCCAACCGAGATCTTTTGTTTTTTTTGTTAAAAGTTCTGAATCTTCCCTATTTCCTTTTCTTTCAGGAAGCATTTTGATTTGGCCGCCAAACATTTCTGCAACCTCAATTATGCTATACCGTTCATCTGAACCAATTCCATATCCATCACCATTACCATACTCAGCTATTAGAACTAGTGCGGAAATTATATCATCGACATGTGTAAAAAATCTTTTTTGTGTCCCCGGCGATACCACTGTTATTGGCTGTGAATTTGTATATTGATTAGAAAAAATTCCAATAACAGTAGCAAAATCTCCATCAAGATTTTCCCTACCGCCATAAGTATTGTAAAAGTATGTAATTGCATAATCTAGGTCAAACCACTCAGAGTAATTCTGTAGAAAATCTGTATTGATACTTTTAGACCAAGCATAGGGGCTCATATCTTTTCCTACTTTGCCCAAAGAAAATTTTGTACTTGATCCTGAATAAATAATTTTAGAATTATTTTTTTTACAAAATTCTAATACCGGAAAAAAGGAACAAATATTTCTCTCCCATACCT
>JAQCBG010000110.1 GCA_027621485.1 Pseudomonadota bacterium | reverse complement strand
AAAAGAACGAATTTCTTTCAAAAAGATGACCTTGGTCATTATAAAACATATACATCTATTAAAATTGCAACAGGAGAGATTCATGATGCACCATCTCCAAAACCTTTTGTTGAGGTGTTTGTATATTCAAATCGATTTGAAGCAGTGCATTTAAGAGGCGGCCTAATTGCAAGGGGAGGAATACGCTGGTCTGATAGGAAAGAAGATTTCCGCACAGAAATTCTAGGATTAATGAAAGCTCAGATTACAAAAAATTCTGTTATAGTACCAACTGGCTCTAAGGGAGGATTTGTTCTTACATCAACAAATCTCAATCCAAATAGCGAAGAGTTTAGAAAAGAAGGTGTTGCATGTTACAAAAGCTTTTTATCTGGCGTTATTGATATTACAGATAATGTCATAGATGGTAACATTATAAAGCCAAAAGACACAGTATGCGAAGATGGCGATGATACATATTTAGCTGTTGCAGCTGATAAAGGAACCGCAACATTTTCAAATTACGCAAATGATGTGGCGCAGCATTATAATTTTTGGATGAGAGATGCATTTGCATCTGGTGGATCTGCCGGATACGATCACAAAAAAATTGCCATCACCGCAAGAGGAGCGTGGATCTCTGCACTCAATCATGCAAGTACATTTGGCCTTAATCTTGAATCTATGCCATTTACTGCAATTGGTATTGGAGATATGTCTGGCGATGTATTTGGAAATGGATTCTTGCTATCTAGATACTATAAACTCATAGCAGCATTTAATCATATGCATATATTTATAGATCCAAATCCAGATATGGAAAAAAGCTTTTTAGAAAGAAAACGCTTATTTGAAATGCCACGCTCTAGCTGGAGTGATTATAATATTAATCTTATCTCAAAGGGCGGAGGTGTTTTTGAAAGAAGCGTAAAAACTATACAAATTTCAAAAGAAATGAAAGAAGTCTTTGGTATTAAAGAAGAAAGCTTAGATCCAAATTCATTAATAAAATGCATTTTAAAAGCAGAAGTTGATTTATTCTGGAATGGCGCTATAGGAACTTATGTTAAATCTAAAAACCAAACAAATGATGCAATAGGAGATAGGAGTAATGATGCAGTGCGCATTAATGGGGAAGATTTAAGATGTAAAATAGTTGCAGAAGCTGGTAATCTTGGACTCACGCAACTTGGTCGTATAGAGTATGCAAGATTAAGAAATGGACTAATTTATACAGATTTCATTGATAACTCAGGTGGCGTTGATTGCTCTGATCATGAAGTGAATATAAAAATTGCACTTGCAGATCTTGTTATTAAAGGCAAACTCAGTATTGATGAGCGCAATAAACTTCTTGCAGAAATGGAAAAAGAAGTCACAGATCTTGTTTTGCAAGATAACACAAAGCAAACAACTCTACTTCAGATAGAAGTTAATAATTGTCAATCTAAGATGCAAGAATATGCATGGCTCATTAAGTACTTTGAAGATATCGGTATATTAAATAGAGAAGTTGAATATCTTCCAAGCTCTGATGCTGTATCTGAATTAATTGCACAAAAAGATAAATTTACAGCACCAGAACTTGCTGTACTTGTTGCATATGCAAAAAATCAGATGGAAAATATTCTCAATAAAATGGATTTATTTGAAGATTCAAATTATGAAGAATATTTGATGAGATATTTTCCAAACATTCTTCAAGAGAAATTCAGCGATGCAATAAAAAATCATCAACTTAAAATTCATATTATCAGTACAGTTATCGCTAACTCTTTTGTTAATAAGCTTGGATGCTTGCTGTTTTATCAACTAATAGATGAAGAGCATATCGCAAGTCAAATTATACAGGCTTTTGTCATTGTAATGAAAGTATTTGATATTGAAAAAATCTGGTCATCTATCAGAGCACTTCAAGCAAAAATCAAAGTACAAGAACTAATTTCGCTCTTTAATAATGTATCAAAATTTATAGAGCAAAATATTAGATGGCTATTACATCATCAGGAATATTTAGTTGATATTCAAAAAAGCATAGATTTATTTATAGAATGCAAATCTTTCTTTATTGATAAATTCCAAGATATTCAAGGTTATGAAAATCAAGAAAACTTAGACAATAATCAGAAACACAAAGTGATAAAAGAAATAGAAATATTAAATCAACTTATCAATCTGTTTGATGTTACAATTATTGGGCAATTATATGACGCAGAAAATAGTCAAACGAAAACAGTAATGGAAGATGCCCTTCATGCTTATAATGCTCTAACTAAAAGATTTTCTATAGATCATTTAATTGAGATAGCAAATAATGCAGAATGCACAAGTAGACTTGAAAACGTAGCAATTAAAAAAATAATGTCTAAGATGGATAGTTTGCGAATTGAGCTTGCGATATCGCTTCTAACTCATCGCAATCAAGATAAATCATATGACATACAAATTAAAGAGATGTGCTCTGCAGAGCATTTAAAGAATTATGATATTTTTATAGAAAATGTCATGCATTATCCTCATATTCCACACGCTACGCTTATGCTTGCAAATAATTATTTTGAATCTATGTGTAAAAAAATCCAACATACTCACTCTACAATAAATTAATTAGTAAGTATTTATGGAGGCAAATATATACATACTTTCGTCGTTGAAAAAAGAGAGCGCCATGCCAAAGCTTTTAGATGCAATATACAAAAAGCATTTAAAAGTACTGCTATACTGCAATACAGACGAAGATATGCAAAATATAGATGCTTTACTTTGGCGATATTCAAAATTGTCGTTTCTTCCGCATGGCACTTCGGAAGATACGCATAAGGATAAACATCCAATATATATTACAAAAGATGTTTTAGATATTCAAAGTAATACAGAAATTTTATATATCGATGAAGATTTAGATGAAGTTTTAAATCATGAATCTAAGAAATTTCTACAAAAGAAATTTAAGAAAATAATCTGCATGTATGAAT
>JAQCBG010000109.1 GCA_027621485.1 Pseudomonadota bacterium | reverse complement strand
CTAAAGATATGGTCGATCGCATTACATCATGGATGGAAGATACTGCAGAAATGCAGACAGAATCCATGCTAGAATTAGGCGATGCTATCCGAGACGAAATGGGTCAAGAACAATCACAATCATTCATCGACTCTATCAAACCAGCACTTGAGGCACTATATCAAGCACTTGAAAGCACAAGAGGCACACTAACACAAGGTGTAACCATGTTAACAGGCGAAGAAATGCCTGCTCCAATGGGTGCAGAACCAGGAATGGAAGAACCAGGAATGGAAGAACCAGGAATGGAGCCTACTGTTGATGCTGAAGCAGAGATGGGCGACGAGTTTGCTGCAGCCGAACCAGCCGCAGGCGGAATGGAAGAAACAGGCAGAGAACAAAGAGAATCAATCCGCAGGGAATTCCGAAAAGCTAGAATTATTGAAAGACAAAATTTATCAAGATCTCTAGGCCAAATCCTTAGCTCAAAAAAAAACTAAGTATAACTGAAGACTTGGACCATTCTAAAAAGTTAGTCCAAGTCCTTCGCACAGTAATAGCAACAGCTGATAAGGATAATGTTGCATTATTCTTACACTTCAATACCCCTCCAAAAAAAGAAGATATGAAACAAGATGCAATGAATCTTGACCTTAATAAACTTATGCAAAATGTCGAAGGAGAACAGTTTGATTATGGTAGTTTTAAGGCTGCATATGATACTGATCCTAGAATCAAAACTATGGTAAACAATTTTAATCAAACAGGAATTGAACCTAAAACAGCAAGTACGATATCAGATCAACCTGAACAAGGAGATGCTGGAGGAGACGAAGTTGCACAAATGGCAAAATCAGCAACAGATTTAGGAGACCAGTTGACATAAACATAAATTAACGTTATAATCAAAAATTAAAAGGTTTTATGACTGAAAGAACAAATGAAGAAATCATTACCGCAATTAAGGAAGCATTAGAAGATTATGTACAACCAGCAGTAGCAGAACATGGTGGACATATAGACTTTGTAAGCTTTGATAACGGCACTGTTGAATTAATGCTTAGTGGAGCATGCAGTGGTTGTGCAGGCAGCATGTATACTTTAAAGCAGGGTGTAGAAGGAATGTTAATGCATTTTGTACCCGAAGTAACTAATATTATAGCTCAAGATGATCCAAACAGCTCTGTTGATCCTTTTTATCAACATGATCCGTTTATGTATCAAGATTATTATTTTAATGAAGAGGATGATGAGCCTCTTAGTTAAAAAATATAATTATACACCAATCTCACGCAAACAAGTAAACGGCAAACGATTATATCTAACACCAGATGGTAATGCTGTAGCAAGTGTAACAACAATCTTAAACTCAACAAAAGACAATACACATTTAATTAAATGGCGACAACGTGTAGGAGAAGAAAAAGCACAAGAAATTACAAATGAAGCTGCAGGCATTGGCACTAGGATGCACAAATATCTTGAAAATTATATCGAAAGTAGTGTCTGGCCTAAGGCAGGTTCTAATCCTTACGCACAACAGGCGCATAAAATGGCCGATGTAATAAGAGAAAAAGCCTTAAATGATGTCGAAATTTGGGGTAGCGAAGTTGCGTTGTATATGCCATCTATGTATGCAGGTACAACTGATTTAGTTGGTACATATAAAAATAATCCTGCTATTATGGACTTTAAACAAACAAATAAACCAAAAAAAATAGAATGGATAGAAGATTATTTTTTACAGCTAGTTGCATATGCAGAAGCACATAATGAAATTTATGGTACTGACATACGCGAAGGCCATATCTTTATGTGCAGTAGAGAGGGGGAGTATCAACAATTTGACATTTGGCCACATGAATATAAAGAATGGAGGAACGAATGGTACAACAGAGTTTATCAATATTATAAAAAATTTTCATAAGACTATACATTGGAATCGCTAAATACATAATAAAAGCGTAGGAGAAACACGTGGCCGTTGTACAAATTTCAAGAATACAAATCAGAAGAGGACAAAAAAATCAAGGAGAAGGAATTCCGCAGCTTGCAAGTGGAGAATTAGCATGGGCAATTGATTCACAAGAACTTTATATCGGTAACGGAAGTGTAATAGAAGGCGCTCCGGCTGTAGGTAACACAAAAATACTGACTCAAAGTGATGATCTTTTTAGCCTTGCTGATACCTATTCCTATAAAAAGGATTTCCCATACATAGAAACAGGATCAAGTAGCACAAATCCTTTTCGACGTACATTACAAGATAGATTAGATGATACTGTAAGCATTAGATCGTTTGGCGCCACTGGAGACGCTGATCAAGATGCAACAGATATAATACAAAAAGCTATTGACATGCTTTTTATTAACCCTTCAACTGTTGGAAATGAACAAAGCAGAGTTATATTAACATTTGAACCGGGTGTTTATAAAGTAAATCGAACGATTTACATACCTCCTTATGCTACAATAGTTGGGGCAGGGAAAGAAAAAACCATCATTAGTAGCACGGCAAGCACTATTATTAGAACTGTCAATGGTAGCAGTATACCCGGTAGTCCTGCATTAGATGACAATGATCCTAATTCAGCTACCACTTCAGGTAATCAACCAAGAGTGATTCAAATAAAAAGCTTAACTTTATCTTGCAATCAAGCAGGAATAGGGATTCATTTAGCAAGTTGTAGAGATAGTCTTTTTGAAGATATAGATATTATAGGTAATTGGAATTTTGGAACGCAAATAAGCGAAGTCGACCCTTTTATAGACCCTACTGACACTGGTATATTTTTTGATTCTCTAAGCAGAAGTATTAAAACACAAAATAATAATTTTTCTCGCTGTAAAGTTGCTAATTGGTCGCATGGTGTAATATTAAATAATAACTCTTCAAATAATAATCTAGAAAAAATGTCATTCATCCAATTAGGAGAAGGTATTAATATAGGAACACAAGTTCAAAATGATGCTAA
>JAQCBG010000108.1 GCA_027621485.1 Pseudomonadota bacterium | reverse complement strand
AATGCATACTAAATACAGAATTTATACTTATATAGAGTGCACATAGCACAGATAACAGGATTTTTATGTTGTTTATTATTAAAGAAGCAAACATTATAGTATAGTGATTTTTATTTTATCTCTTCTATGTAGAACATATCTTGAGGTTTACTGAATAAATCAATTCCAACCCTTAAACACAAAATTAGAATAATTGTTGCAAGTACTATTTCAAATGTTTCTTTGCTAAATTTTGATCCTATTTTTGCACCTATTTGCGTACCAATAGAAGCTCCAACAACAAGTGTTGTGCATAAAATAATATCTACATTATGAGATGTTAAGGAATGCATAATACAAGCAAGTAAAGTTGCGCTAGACATAGCAAGATGCGTTGTGCCAGTTGTATACGCAGAGGATATATTAAATGAATAAAGAAGTATGGGAATCATAATCATACTACCTCCAATACCAAATAAAGAAACAAGAAAACCGCCAATAAAACCGCATAATACAGGGAAAATAGCACTTAAAGGAATTTTAGAGCTAGGAAAATATAATTTCATAAAATGAAATTTATGGACAAATTTAAAAGATGAAGTATTGGATGGCAGAATAAGACCTCCGTATCTATGATATATAATGAGTGTCATTTCTTTTGCTGAAAAAGTACCTATGCATCCAAGTATGATAACAAACCCTAACTTAATAAAAAGATCTATTTGACCAATATTTAAGAGTATATAAAAAGATTGAATACCAAAAAAAGTACCAAATAAACTACCAATACCTAAATAAAATGCTAATTTATAATCTACTCTCTTTTTTTTTGCGTACGCAAGATATGTGGAGAACGAAGTTGCCATTACTTGAGTTGTAGTACTTGCAACTGCAATTTTAGGGGGTATGCCCCAAAAGATAAGCGCAGGTATTGAAATCATGCTACCACCAATACCGCATACTCCAGAGACAATTCCAACGCAAAGGCCAACTGTCATTAGTAGCATAAAATCTATATTCACCTCTGCAATAGGAAGATATAGATTATAAGATGGAAGTGCCATTTATTAATTATTTTTTATATTATAATAAAATTATATGATACAGAATTATAGCGATTTTGCTATTTGAATTTTAATAGGGTGGGCTATATAATTAAGCCATGTCCTTTAAAAGAATAGTGTTGATTTTGAGAGATAATCAAATGATCATGCGTTGTGATTTGAACATTCTGTAATGCACTGACTATTGTATTTGTAGTTTCTATATCTTGCCTTGAAGGATTGCAATCTCCGCTTGGATGGTTATGTACTAAAATTACGGCAGAAGCGTTATTAGAGAGTGCTTTTTTTACAATCTCCCTTGGATAAATGGTAATTTTATCGACAGTTCCAGTATCTAAGAATTCATCTGCTATAAGTGCATTTTTTCTGTCTAGATATAGCACGCAAAAGTATTCTTTTTGTTTAAATCCAATTGTTAATTTACAGTATTGCAGAACTTTTTCCCAATGATCTATGATATTTTTTTTATGCGCTTTATTACCAAGATGCATTCTTGTGAAAATTTCAAAAAGAAGTTTTAAATGTAAAATAACTTCGTTACCCACGCCCTTAATTGATCTTAAATCTTCTTGATCTGCTGATATTATAGCCTCAATAGATTTAAAATGATTAAGTAATTTTTTTGCTATTGGTTTTGTATCTATTCTTGGTAGAGAATAAAAAAACAATAATTCTAATATTTCGTAATCTTGAAATGTTTTCGTGCCGGATTTAAGAAATTTAGAGCGAAGACGCTGCCTATGACCTTGATAGATATTATCTTTACTTTTATCTTTACCTTGATTTTTTAATTCTTTCTCAGCATTTTTACTCATAAATCTATCTCATAAAGGGAGATTGTCATGCTTTTTCCATATTACTTCGGATTTTTTGTTTTCAAGTATAGCAAGCGCCTTACATATTCGCCATCTAGTGCTATATGGTCTTATTATATCATCTATATAACATCTTGATGCAGCGATAAATGGAGAAGAAAATTGCTTTTCGTATTGAGTTTTTAATGTTTCTTGTTCTTCGTGAGACTTATTTTTATATAAAATTGATACCGCGCTCTTTGCTCCCATTACAGCAATTTCTGTATTTGGCCAAGCATAATTAATATCCCCAAGTAGATGCTTAGAACTCATTACTATATAAGCTCCTCCATATGCTTTACGCGTTATAATGCTAATTTTTGGCACAGTTGCCTCTGCGTATGCATAAAGTAGTTTAGCGCCATGACGTATTATTCCATCATGCTCTTGATCTTTTCCTGGTAAAAAACCTGGGACATCTACTAATGTAATAATTGGGATATTAAATGCATCACAAAATCTTATAAAGCGAGCTGCCTTAATCGATGCTTTAATGTCCAAGCACCCTGCAAGTTCAGATGGTTGATTTGCAACTATACCAACACTACGACCTTCAAATCTCGCAAAACATGTAATAATATTTTTTGCAAAATCTTTTTTCAGTTCAAAGAAATCTCCCTCATCAACAATTTTTTCTATAAGTTGTTTAACGTTATAAGATTTATTTGCTGCTTCAGGAATAAGTGTTTCAAGAGATGTCTCAATGCGATCTGCAGGATCATATGTATGTATTACTGGAACTCCAGATGTATTATTTAGAGGTAAAAAATCTATGAATTTTCTAACTTGCTGCAGGCAATCTATATCATTTTTAAAGCTTGCATCACAAATGCCGTTTTTCAAGCTATGTACAGATGCGCCTCCTAATTCTTCATGCGTTATATTTGTATGTATCACTGATTTCACAACATCTGGACCAGTGACATACATATAAGATGTTTTATTTACCATAAAAATAAAATCAGTAAGTGCTGGTGAATATACAGCTCCACCAGCGCAAGGGCCCATGATTATGGAAATTTGCGGTATAACGCCAGATGCTTTTGTATTACGTAGAAATATCTCT
>JAQCBG010000107.1 GCA_027621485.1 Pseudomonadota bacterium | reverse complement strand
TACGTGCATAAAAATACATATTAATAAAATCAGTATAGTATAAATTAAGAGGTTTTATTATGAATCGAAAAAGCCTCTTCCCAGGTTCCTTGAGTAGCCGCTCTTGTATATTCTGTTACTCTATTTTCAAAAAAGTTTGTATGCTCTGGCGCATCTAATATTTCATCTAACCATGGTATAGGATTTTGTTTAATGTGATATATTAAATCAAGTCCTAAACCTTGAAGCCTTCTATCTGCTATATAACGCACATATAACTTAATATCTTGAGGGCTCATTCCATCTATAGCTCCTTTAAAATTAAATGCAAGATCTATGAAAGCGTCTTCATGCTCTACCATTACCTTACAGATTTCAATTAAAGAATCTTTAAAATCTTGAGTCCATATTTCTGGATTTTCACTAATAAATGTTCTAAAAAGCCATATAATAGATTGAGTATGAAGCGTCTCATCTCTTACAGACCATGCTACAATCTGACACATACCCTTCATTTTACCAAATCTTTGAAAATTCAGAAGCATTGCAAAAGATGCAAAAAGCTGTAGACCTTCTGTGAATGCTCCAAATACAGCAAGAGTTTTTGCAATATCAGTCTTTGAATTAACATTAAATTTTTGAATATAATCGTATTTATCTTTCATTTCTTTATATTTCATGAAAGCTTGATACTCTACTTCTGGCATACCTATAGTATCTAAAAGATATGAATATGCCGCAATATGTATTGTCTCCATATTTGAAAATGCAGAAAGCATCATCTGGATTTCGGTAGGTTTAAATATTTGAGCATAATGTTTCATATAGCAATTATTTACTTCAATATCTGCTTGCGTAAAAAAACGAAATATATGAGTAAGTAAATTTCTTTCTGCATCACTTAGCGTGTGTCTCCAATTATAAACATCATCAGCCATTGGCACTTCTTCTGGAAGCCAATGCAAGCGTTGTTGCATTTGCCATATATTATATGCCTTTGGATAATGAAACGGCTTATATATTGGATTTGCATCAAGAAGAGACATTTTAGCTTTTATAATATAATTTAAGATTAATACTGCTGAGTTTTTATAATTACATACTTTTGTAAATTTTTTTCATTGAAAGTATTTTTCTCTCAAATACTTACCAGTAATGCTATTTTTATTTTGCGAAACATCAAAAGGGGTCCCTGTTGCAACAACATGACCACCTTTATTTCCTCCTTCTGGGCCTATATCTATGATGTAATCTGCAGTTTTTATTACATCTAAATTATGCTCTATAACTATTACTGTATTTTCCGCTTCAACAAATCTATGTAGTACATTTAAGAGTTGTTTTATATCATGTATATGAAGACCAGTAGTTGGTTCATCTAGTATGTATATAGTTCTGCCAGTAGATTTTTTTGAAAGCTCTTTTGCAAGTTTAACTCGTTGCGCCTCACCTCCAGATAAGGTAGTTGCAGATTGACCAATTTTAATATAACCAAGACCAACTTCTTGTAATGCAAATATTTTTTCTCTAATAAGCGGCATATTTTGAAAAAATTCTAAAGCTTCATCTACAGTCATATTAAGAACATCAGATATAGACTTATTATTGTATTTTATTTCAAGAGTTTCTGCATTGTATCGCGCGCCTTGACATTCATCACATTTTATAAAGACATCTGGCAAAAAATGCATCTCTATCTTAATTATACCATCTCCTTCACAAAATTCACATCTACCACCTTTAACATTAAAAGAAAATCTTCCGGGCGCATATCCTCTAGCTTTTGATTGAGGCAACCCAACAAACCAGTCTCTGATATAATTAAATGCACCTGTATACGTTGCTGGATTAGATCTTGGCGTTCTACCTATTGGAGATTGATCTATTTGAATAATCTTATCTACATGCTCTACGCCGGTTATTTCATCATGTTGCCCTGGCTCTGCTTTTGTAGAGCCATTGAGCTTTTTAACCAAATACTTATATAATGTATTAATCACTATACTAGATTTGCCGCTTCCAGAAACACCTGTAAATACCACAAAACTCTTTAATGGTATTTTAACACATACATTTTGCAGATTATTTGATGAAGCATTTTTAATTTCAATATATTTTGTTGAATCATCATATATTTGTGATTTCTGGGGAATAGGGATGCTCATTTTACCTGAAAGATATTGACCAGTAATACTATCTGGATTATCTGCAACATCTTTTGCAGTTCCTTCTGCAACAATTTTCCCTCCGTGTATTCCTGCTCCGGGCCCAACATCGATTAAGTAATCTGACTCTTCCATTGTATCCATATCATGCTCTACAACTATAACTGTATTACCTAAATCACGAAGCGTCTTTAATGTATTAAGTAATCTTTCATTATCTCTTTGATGAAGGCCTATAGAAGGCTCATCAAGCACATATAATACACCACTTAAGCCAGATCCAATTTGTGATGCAAGTCTAATTCTTTGACTTTCGCCTCCAGATAAAGTATTTGCATGCCTATCTAAAGTTAGATATTCAAGACCCACATCTTTTAAAAAATCAAATCTCTTGCTAAGCTCTATAATTAATTTATAGGCAATTTTTTTATGAATTTCTGATAGAGAATTATTTAAATTTAATATCCAATCTTTTGCATCTTCAATATTCATTGAACAAACTTGTCCAATATGTAAATTATTAATCTTTATACATAAGGATTCTTTTTTTAATCTATATCCATCACATTTAGGGCAATTCTGTATATTTTGATATAAAGTTAAATCTTCAGATTGCGCTTGTTGAGCATTTTGTATTTTTTGCTTAGCCTGCTCTAAGTATGAGATAATTCCTTCAAATGGTTGTTTATTATTAGATTTACTAGATCCATTATTATATTGAAAATTAATTAATTCATCTCCAGAACCATACAATATCATATCTTGAATTTTTTCTGGCAAATCTTTAAATGGTGTATTTAAATCAAAATCATAATGCTTAGAGAGAGAAAGCAATGTTTGATCATAA
>JAQCBG010000106.1 GCA_027621485.1 Pseudomonadota bacterium | reverse complement strand
AAAAGCTTGGCATTTTTAGGTATGTCGTAAATACTTTTAGATGTATCCGTATCAATATATTTATTAATCTCATATTTAATTAAACAAAACAAACTCTTATGATATCTTTGTAATTTAAATCCATCGTCATACTTATTTTTTTCGCTATCAATATATATATTGAATTCTTCACTATTTCTTACATTAAAGATGTCAATGTAATGAATTGATCCAAAGTCCATTGACGACTTAGACGGCTCACCCAAACCCTTCATAACGCTATTACCATAATCCACAATTGACCTTCCACTGCGGTAATTCGTTAAGATCTGATTTCTTTCCAAACCCGGCAAATACTCATCCAGTGAGTGATATATTGATGTTCTTGCTCCCATAAATGAATTTATAGATTGCCAATCATCACCAACACAAATGATATGCATGCTTGGATTTGATTTAATAATCGCCTTTATGATGTTTAGGAAACCAAAATTTGTATCTTGAAACTCATCAACAAATAAATATTTTTTATTTTTAATTAATTCTATATCTTCTTGCTCTATAGATTTACCTGCCATATCAACAGAATCTACAAATTCAATTAATTTAGTACTTTGCTTTTCCTTCCTTATAGCGACTCTAAATTGATGTCCTAAGTCTAGAAATGCTTTAGATCTGCTTGTTAAATGTTCATTAAATTTATCAATTTTTTCATTTAATTCTTCAGGTTTAATTTGATTATTACGAACATTTTGTATGTAGCTCATAAGCGAAGCTAAAATTTTAGACTCAAAAAGTTTACTTACCTTTTCCATTACCTGAGCCTCAGAAAGACGCCTAAATTTTTTTCCAATAACAGGCTCTAGTTTATTTTTAATAACTTCATAGAAATTTTCTTTAAAAGCAAAAAAATCTTCATGAGGATTTAAGTTCTTTTTGTATATATCATCCATAAAGAACTCTACTAAATACGAATTCCATTTGTTCTCTTTCCAATAATCTAATTTTTTCAATCTCTCTCTTCTATAGTCTGATATATCAAAGGGAGCTGGGTGTGAATCATTAAACCCATCTTTATAGATACCCCAAAGTTCAATGTATATTTTTTTATTTTCAGTATCTGTAAGATTATTTATATAAAAATCAGGTCTATAAATTTTATTATCGGTTGTAATTCTTGTGGGTTCATAGGTGTAGGCAGTTTCATGCTCAAAAAAGAAATCACCAATTAATTTTTCACCGAGAGATTTAACATTAATATTATTTAAAGTTAATAATCTTGCGCTACTTCTTGCTGAAAAATATTCTTCATCGCTTTCATAATTTGCACGATCAAACTTATCTGTATCGTCCTCTTGTGGATTAACTATGGTTGATAAATATTTTCTATATAAAGAATTGAAATTACTATTCTTTAGACATTCTTGAAAACATTTCTTATATAGTTGTGATTGAGCTTCTCCCTCAGCAAGACTATAGCCTTGAAGCGCCCCAGAGGTAACCCTGCCAGCAAAAGAATGGAATGTATGCACATTCGTATTTTTAACCTCATCTACATTAATGCCGAAAGTTGCAGCTATTTTCTGTGAAATTTCTTTTCTCACCTTATTATTGAACACTAAAAATAAGTATTCAGAGAGATCAATTTTACTTGTTGATTTAAGTAATTTAACTTTATTAATTAATGTTGTTGTTTTACCAGAACCAGCTCTTGCAGAAATTAATTGAAATTGTTTGTCACATATTATTGCAATTGCTTGATCGGAATCAATTTCATCAACCTCAAGAATTTCTTTAAGAGCAGTTATTAATGTTTCATTAATAGCTTTATTATCATCAGAAGAAAACATTGTATTTTTTATTAATCCATATACATCGGAAAAAGATTTGTTATGTATCTTTTGCATGATTTCAGTTTTAATTTCCTCCGCTCGAGAACTTTGCTTAATCTTATTGCTGAGATCTATAGCTTGGAGATCTTGTAATTCATATGTTTCTAGGTATTGAGAGGCTTCATTAAATTTCTTTGAATTAATTAATTGTTGAATATCAAAAATCATTTTATTAAATGAGTTTTCTTTTTTTGTCAAAAGTGAAACATGTAATGCTTCTGGAAAAAGTTGAAGATGAATTAAAATATCTTTTATGATTTTTTCCGCCTGATATAGTTTCTTATTATCAATAAGCTCTATTACTTTTGCAGAAACCTTGCTTATTAGATATTGCATATCTGTACTTGGAAGATCTAGTTTTTTCCACAGGGTAAGCATTTGATCTTTTAAAATTTCGTCAGTTAATTCTCTTTCGAGGAGATCTAGTATTTGCTGTTGCTTTTCAAAATTTATGGAAAGATAATCTATCTTATTTTTATAGTATTCATTTTGCAGAACAAGAAATTCAGATGAGTTTAAGAAGTCTTGAGCTAATTTAAATTTTTTAGATGAAATGAGTTGATTGATATGCTCTTTTGCTTTTACAGCTGAGGATGTAAATATATTTTCGTATGCAGTATTTATTTCATCTTTTATTGAGTTATTTTGTTGAATTAATTTATTTTTAATTTCATCTGCCTTTAGAACATTTCCGGCAGCCAATTCGTCCAACATTTCTATTTTTTTATCAATGTATTGCTCAAAAAGATTTGATATCAGCTGAAGATTTGATTCAAACTCTTCAGAATTATTCTTAATAGCAATGAGTGCTGAAATTAATTGCCTTTCTTCTTTTGATGACTCTTGAGGACTTTCAATTAAGGAAATTATTAATTTATGTTTATTTTCTATATCTCCCCATCTTTCATAGAGCTTAAAAATTATCCTTTGGATAGCTTTTTGTGATTGAGATAAGTTTTGAGACATTCAGTTAAAGTGTGTAGCAGAATAGTTTATAAATAATGTACTACAAAAGTGCTACATTTTGAATTTTAGAAACAGTCAAAATACCATAAAAACAGGGGATCTAAGCAATTAATAGTTACCCCTGATAAGGGTGAGGTCGGAAGTTCGAGTCTTCCC